>JANLFK010000009.1 GCA_024655945.1 candidate division KSB1 bacterium | reverse complement strand
TGCCCTCACCCCCGCCCAACTCCTCCACCAGCCCGACCACGACACCACTGGGAAGCTCTTGCCTGGCCAGGTCAAAAATTTCAGTCAGTTCAAAAAAGTCGGCGTTCTGCTCATCATCTTGGCGGTTCGGCCACTTGCGTTGACAGACGACAAGCCGCCACCTGTCCAGACCTGCCGCAGGTCGTGTGCTGAGCTCACCCCTTGCGCTCGGAAGGCCTCGGTTCGCCTTCACTTCAGCCGCTTGAAGATGGAAAAGCCGATCTTCGTCTCTACGATGTCGCTGATCTCTCCCACCTTGAGCGCAGTGATGGCCTGGGCAAAGGCAGGGTCAAAGTCCTGGGGGTCGAAGTAGCCCAGATCCCCACCTGAGGCCGCGGTGGGACTGATGGACCTCTTCTTTGCCAATTCGGCAAAGTCTGCACCCTCGCGAAGCTGGCGGAGGATGTCCTCGGCCTCTGCCTTAGTCTTCACCAGGATGTGCAGCGCCCTGAGGGCAGTGGTCTTGTCGAAGGACCGCGTATAGTTGACGGAGGCCTTCCAGATCCAAGCGGTGACCTGCACGCGCATCCATTTGTCGGTCTCTTCCACCACTTCCAGTGGCGTACCGCGATTTACCTTACCAATGATCTGCCCGGCCGGAGCCGCGCGCAGGTTCTCGCTGTCCGCGTTGACATAGACCACCCTGCCAACGCGCTGCGCCCAGCCTTGCGTAGCAAGAATCACGGTGAGTGCAAGCACACTCCACGGAATGAGTCTCTTCCCTGTCATCCTCATACTCCTGGCTTCGTTGGACGAGTCCTCTGTTTGGCCGCTATTTGCACAGTGCCAGTGCCGAATCCATCACGGCCAGGAACGCTTGCGGTGAGCGATAGCCGATGGGGTGCACCAGCACCTGCTCCTCAGGGGTCATGAAGAGCACGTTCGGGATACCCACCCCGTTGTACTTCCGCGCGTTAGCGTTGTACTTGTTCGCCACCTGGCCCTGCTTGTCGACATCGATCCGCACCGGAATGAACTCTGCCGCCTTGCGGATGACCTCAGGGTTGCTGAAGGTCGAGTCCTCCATTGCCTTGCACGGCGGGCACCACGTTGCCATAAAGTCCACCATGAGCGGCTTGCCCTGCGCCTTCGCCAGCGCGATCCCTTGTTCGATGTCATACAGCCAAGGGATACCCTGGGTCGGATTCTTTTCCTTGTGAGAACATCCACCGACGAAGAAAACCACTGCCAGCATCGCCCACAGCACTGCTCTCGATCGCATGCTTCACCTCATCGCTTGTCAAACCTGAACCGCCGCCATTCTCCCATGGTGGCCAGCGCAAACCCCTGTCTTCCTTGTCACGTCGGCAGCAGCGGAGAACGCTCACCTTCTTCACTTGCGGAAGCCACCAGCGACAGCAGTCAGAAGGGCACCTTTCCGGCCACAGCGCCGGGCCACCGCCTGCAGCACTCACCTGGCGGAGGGCAGTGGTTCCCGGCCGGCCTTGCCCGCCAACTGGTGAGCCTCGACAATCTCTCTCCGCTCCGCCTCGACCAGGAACTTCTTCACCTCGGCCAATGTTGGGATCCCCGCCTGGCCCCCAAGCTTGGTGCATTTCAGGGCGGCGGCCGCACTTGCCCACCGTAGCACGCGGGGAAGCTCCCACCCCCGGCTCAAACCGAAGATGAAGCCCCCGTGGAACACGTCGCCGGCACCCGTGGTGTCCACCGCCGTGACCGCAAAGGCAGGCTGGTGGAAGAGCCGGCCATTGCTCGCACACCAGCACCCCTGCTCACCAGCAGTAACCACCGCCGCACGTGGCCCGAAGTCCAAGAGTCGCTGCGCGGCCAGCGCAAGGTCGCAGTCGCCAAACAGCTGCCGCACGAAGGTGGTGGACACCACGGCGTAGTCTACGTACTGCAGGAGGAGCTCAGTGTTGTCCCGCAGGCTGCCCAGGTCACAGACTACCGTGCGTCCGGCGCGCCTGGCCCATCGCGCTGCGGCTATGGCCACTTTGCTCTCCCTGCCGTCCAGATGGAGGATGCGGCCACGGAGCACCTGCGTGCGCCTGACCTCCCGCAGCCTGAGTCCGAGCCCTGCTGGCCGATTGAGCACCACGGTGCGCTGCCCAGTGCCTTGCTCGACCCAGATCATGGCGCGCGGGGTGAAACCTCGCGGCGAGCGCACCACCATGCTGGTGTCCACGCCGAAGCGGGCAAGCTGCGTCAGCACGAAATCCCCCTCGGCATCCTTCGCCACCTTGCCGATGTAGGCACAGCTGGCCCCCCACCGCGCCGCAGTGGCCAAGGCGGTCGGCACCGGCCCTCCTCCTTGCACCGTGTAGGCGAGGGCCTCGGTCTTCTCGTTGGCGTGCGGATAGCGCTCCAGGAGCGACACGTGGTCCACCGCGCAGACCCCGATGCCGACGCAATCAAAGAGACGCACCGGAGCAGCATCTTTCCCCCGCGTGACCTCTCCTGTGGACTTGCTTGGCCTCAAAAGCGCTCCCTCAGGTGCCCTGGTCGGTTTGCAGCGCGACCACCCTGTCCACCGCCGGCCCGTCATGGAGGCGTACGGAAAGGCGTCTGCGGCGGTACCCTTTGGCGGACACGACCAGCTCGTACACGCCTGGTTCCAGCAGCCGATAGAACCGGCCAGTCTTCGGGTCTGTCATGCGCGGCCAAACAGCGTCATTGTCAAGATTTGCGACAGCGACGTGGGCATGGAGCGGCGTCTTTGTAGCCGCATCCACCACCTGCCCACGAACGCCAGGACCGGCGAGTCGCGCAAGCAAGCCAATGGCGGCCTGCACTGCACCGCGCAACTCCTTTTCCGCATCTGACGCCTCAGGGAAGTACTCGGTTCCCAGCTCCACGGTAAAGTCTAGCGTCCCCAAGGCACCGTAGAGCCACACCGAGCTCTGCCCTGACTGCCCATTGAGGGGAAGCGCCTCGTAGTGCCCGCCGCTTGCCCGCATAGATTTCGCCAGGGATTGGGCCATTTCCTTGAGCAGTTTGGCATCGGGTGGCTCAGGGGCGTTGCTCCAGGGGTAGAGCACTTTCCGCCCATGACTGTGGAAGCTGATGCCCACCACGAAGCGCCGCGCCACCGCCAGGCTCTCCACGGCCGCAGTCTCCCACTCCGAAAACGGCTGCGGGCCCCGATAGTACCAGCTGCCGGGATCGCCACTGCCTCCTGTTTCCCAGTTGAAACCGAAATTGCGATTGAGGTCCACCCCATCATACGCCGGCTCGAAGATGCCGTTGCCGTTGTTGTCCCGCACGTTCTTGCGCCACCAGGGAAACGCAATCCGCCGGCTCAGCACCAGCTCGTAGCCTTCGGGATTCAGCAGAGGCAAGACCCAAATCTCGGCATTGTCCACGAGGCTCCGCAAGCTGCTATCTGCATGGTAGCGGGAGCACAGGCTCTCTGCCAGGCGCAGGCAGGCCATCACCCCGAGCGCCTCCTGGGCGTGAAGACCCCCATAGAAAATGGCGGCCGGTTCGTCTTCCTCGCTGGCAGGATTGTCGGAAATCTTGAGCGCCCAAATTGCAGGGTGGCCTGCCGGGGCCCTTCCAATCTGCACTCGGAGTGCCAATTGAGGAAATGAGTCTGCCAGTGCCTCCAGCCGACTTTCCACCTGCGCACGCTGCGGATACCAGGACGGGATCTGGGGTGCTTGGCGCAGAGGGACAACCAGCGCCAGCTCATACCCGCGCCGGCTCAGCCTCAGGAACTGGCGCTCGTTGAGGCGCACCAACGCACTCCGCTCCTCCACTGCCACGACGCGCACGCCGGGCATGGCCCGCAAGCTATCCAGCACCCACGGTGCGGTCAACTCCACCTGCGCGGTGAGCTGTGGGGCCTCTGGACGACAGGCAGCCACCATGAACGAGAGGCCAGCCGCCAGACAGAGGCCTGGCCAGAAGCGGGCGGGGTCCATCCGCGGCGGCTCCTCAGGAGAGCTTACCCTCAACGGCACTCAGCACGCGCTCGGCAAGACTGCGCGCCACGGTAACCAGATGCTCTGCAGAGGCCCTGCTTGTGGCGACAAATTCTTGATCCTCCAGCGAGCCAAGATTGATGCGCACGTTGAGTGCCGCCGCTTCCACGGCAGCCCTGGCCATGAGGGCCGAGACGCCAGCGTCGCTGGCAGCACTGCTCATCCCTTTCTCTGCCACCGGCGCTGCCAGTTCCAAGGCTTGTACCGCATGCTGCATCACCTGCAGCGGCACCTGGGTTGCGCCGCGGGTTGCCTCCTGAATGGCGGCCTGGCGCGCCTGCTTCTGCTCCTCGGTGTTCTTTGGCAAAGCGAACGCGTCCATCACGCGATTGAAGGCGCGGGTGTCTTCGTCCACGGCTGCTAACAGGGCATCCTTGAGCTCCTGTGCCCTGGTAGCCACCTCCTTCAACTCACTGGCCACCCCTTCGTATCCCTTTTTGCCCACGCTCAGGTTGGCCACCATGGCTGCCAGAGCCGCGGCCAACGCACCGGCGAGCGCCGCCACACTGCCACCGCCAGGCGCGGGCGACTCGGTGGAGAGCTCATCGACAAAGTCCGCCACGCCCATGCGCACCAGCGGCCCACGTCGCTCCCCCATCTGGTATTCGATGATTTTCCTCTCCGGCTCAAAGTGCGAGATATCGTTGAGACCAAGTGAGCGAACGGCGATGTCCACCAAGTCCCTCTCCGGGAGCCCTGACGAGCGCCCCTGCTTCTCCAGGTAGTAGCGCCCGGCCATGAGCAGCGCCTCCAGGGGAATGAGCCCTACCAGCTCGCTGCCGGTGACGCGCAACCCCAACAGTTCGGCCTCGCGGCACACCTCGTCGAAGACCACATGGGGCGGCGTGACCTTGTAGTTCACCAAATTGATGGACACCTGGGCCTGTTTGTACTCGGGGATGTACCAGCCAACCGCTTTGACCGCCTGAAACTTGCCGGGCTTGCGCAGCGCGTTGCCCTGCTCATCGCGAAGGATGTTGCCCTCTGCGTCGCGCTGCAAACGGCCGCTCTCGCGGATGTTCAAGGCGATCTCCTGGGCCAGGCGGCGGTCGCGGGTATTGAGATTAATGTTGTAGGCAATGAGGAATTCACGCGCGCCGATGACCGTGGCCCCGGTCTTGGGGTTGAATACCGCCGGCCCGAAATCCGGCGCCCAGGCCGGGTCCTTGAGCTTGGCTGGCAGGCCCTCGTATTCTCCCTGGCGGATGTCCGCCAAATTCTTCCGTTCCGGACGGGTGGCAGCCTCTTCATAAAGATAAACCGGGATGCCCAGTTCCTCGCCGACACGGGCACCCAATTGGCGCGCCAACGCCACGCAGTCGCCCATGGTGCACCCAGCTAAGGGAACAAAAGGGCACACATCGGTAGCACCGATGCGCGGGTGGGCGCCGCGGTGTTTGCTCATGTCGATGAGCTCGGCGGCCCGTCGGATCGCCTTGAAGGCAGCCTCCACTACCCCTGCCGGCGTGCCCACAAACGTCACCACGGTGCGATTGGTATCGGCTCCTGGATCGACATCGAGTAGCTTAACGCCCTCGGTGTCGGCAATCTCCCGGGTAATGGCATCGATGACGGCGCCATTTCTCCCCTCGCTAAAGTTCGGTACACACTCGACCAGTTGCTGCATCCATCCTCTCCGCTCGTCGTCTCAATCTCTCTCTTCGAATGACCAGACAAAGCTGTGCTTCACCTTGCCTTCCCCACCTTGCAGGGCAAAGTCAGCGATCAGCATGAAGCGCACTGTGCCGTTTGCCTCTATGCCAAAGTCCTTGAGCCACTTCCCAGTCACCCGTGGCCACAGCATGATGTTCGTCCCTTTGGAAATGACGATGCGCTCGTTGTCCACGTGAGCGAAGAAGCGTTTGAGCACTTGCTCTCCTGCCTCCTGAGGACTGGCGAGCTCAGCAGAGGCCGGATCGGCAGGTACCCAGCCGTAGTTGGGAAGGTAGAATTCCGCCCAGACGTGCGCGCCACGGTCGCCAGTGGTCCAGTGCCCACAGACCAGGCGCGCCGGGATGTCCAGCGCGCGGCACATGGCGACAAAGACCATTGCCAGCTGCGCGCTGTCGCCACGGCGCGCCAGCAACCCCTCCAACGCATCGTGGCGCTCCGACCTTTCCACGTAGCTCATGTTGGCTACGATCCACCTGAAGATGAGTCTGGCGCGCAAGTAAGGGTTCCGTTCCTCGCCAACCACCTCGCGCGCGGTCCTGCGCACCTCGCCGCCCGCCTGAATCCCGCCTTCTGACCCAGTGTAGCGACGTACCACCTGGCTCCGCCGGTCATAGGGTCCGACGCGCTGCGGGTCGATGGCGTAATCGACCTCGAACGAGGTGATTCGCATGCTGCGGCGGATGACGAGCGAGTCGCCGCCGGGGGTCACATCTTTGGCCCACACATCGATGCGGTTGCCATGCGCGGGCTCCAAGATCGACATGGTGGGTCTTGTCCCCTTCCACTGTGGCTCATGTGCCCACTGCTCATCCCAGGTGCGGGGACGACTGACCCACACGTACAGCCTTGCCGTTTCGCCGCCCTTGCCTGGGCGTGGCGCCTCACCCTGCCTACTGGAAGGTTTAACCACTCCCTTCCACACAAAGTCTGCCTGCCACGTCCGCGGATTGCTGTACACAACCAACGGGCGCGTCTCCACAGGCTGAGCCAGGCCCTGCACTGGCAGGAAGCTACCTCCCCAGGCCAGCGACCCGAGTAGGAGCCAGACGGCCCTACAGCGCCTTGATGCGGTAGCCGGCGATCTTCGGGTCGTTGTTGAAAATCCACCCGACCACTTCACCGATGCGGATCTCCTTCCACAGGTACGTCGACAGCCCAAACGCCGCTGACCCCTCGCCGACAAATCCCGCTGCCGAGCGCAGCATCACCCGGAAGCGTTCCTGCCACAGTGCCCAGTTCTGCGGGCGCAAGTCGACCCATCCCTTTGCTGCCCACCGTTCCACGGCCTCCGGCGTCACCGGCACTGTCCATTGCCCGCGGTACTCGGGAATGTTCAGGTGTGGCCCACGGACGATGTGCTTGCCGTCAGGCAGGAGAATGGGCACGCCAATAGAGGTAATCACATTGCGGATGGGGTGCCGCTTCAGGTAGTTGAGCAAGGCGCGGGAAATCTCCTGCGGATCCTGCGCCACCACTGCCTCCAGCGTCTTGTACTTGACTTTGAGAAGATGCGCCTCGTACAGCAGCTTGGACAACTCCGGGGGGCCCAGTTGCCCGAGGGCCACACTGTGCGAATTGGTGCGCTTCTCCAAGGCCTGCATCTCGTTGATCACCGGCTGGCGCAAGTATCCGGCGCGGTAGCTGGGGTCCATTACTGCGCCGTCGATGGCCGCAATCACATCCTTGCCGGTGTTGCTCCCTTTGATTTCCAGGACCACATTCTGCGCGATCTCCTCGGGGGTGACAAACTCCATCTGGTACATGGAGGTGATTGCCTCGAATTCACCCAGGGTGAAGAAACCGTTCTCGCCGGTATCCACGCCCACCATCATCAGCTCGCCGGCCTCGGCAAAGTCCTTGCGTGGCGTAAGGTCGATCTCGTTTTCCAAGGGCTCCACTTTGCTGGCGAACACCTTGACCGGCGTGTTGTAGCGGCGGATGGTACGATAGTCGACCTTGCGATAGCCGATCATCGCCGCCGGTTTGAGCTCCTTGACGATCGGCCCGCCTGGCGTGCGTGCCAGCAGGAAGAGCAACCCCGTGTGGGCAAAGGCCACCGCAGTCTTGGACATCAGGCGCGCGCTGGGTTTGTCCTCGCTATGGGTATAGGGGATGTTGAGCCCCATGCCGCCGGTGCCGGTGGTGCCGACCTTGACGAGCACGCGCGTGCCCACCTGCACCATGGCGTCCCAGATGAGTTGCACATGCCGAATCAGTTGCGGAATGGACTGGCTGACCAGCAGCGTCTCGATGAGTCGCACATCGGCCTTGCTGAGGTGCAGTTCGCTTTCGCCTCTGCTTGCCGCCTCATCCCACTTGCGGCGCAGCAGATGCGCGATCTCCAGCGAAGTGGTATGCACGTCCTGATAGCTGATGCCGGTGGCGGTGTTGATGGTGTCGACGATAATGGCTGGTTTGTACTGCAGGATGATCTCCACCAGGCGGGAAGTGCTGAAGGCCGCCTCCTTGTCGCCGAATACGTCGTCGAAGATGGCGCGCCGCCAGCTGTGGCTTTCTAAGATCTCCGCCCGGTCGCGATGGGAGAATTCGGCTCTGGTGAAGACGTTGCCCCAACACCCCTCGAATTGGATGTGGGGAAACTCCTTCTGCAGCTCTTTGATTGCCTCTCGCACCTCCCTTTGATAGAGGGAGGCAACCACCAGCCGTGCTGGCTTCAGATCCTTGGCGATGCGCCGGCACACCTGAAACCCCACCAGGCCAGCGCCGCCAAGCACTAAGGTGGTCTCTCCAGTTGCCGTCATAGCACCTCTTCTCTGCTGGTTGTTGGCCCTGCGTGACCGACAGACGGCCACTCCTCTACCTCTCGCAGGAGACGTTCGACAATTTCCTCTTCGCGGATTTTGCCGACCACAGTGCCCCGGCGAAAGAGGAGGGCTGCTTTTTTTCCGCACGCCACCCCCACGTCGGCCTCTTTCGCCTCGCCTGGCCCATTGACGGCGCACCCCATCACCGCCACGGTCAGCTCCTTGTCCACGGCAGCCAGCCGGCGCCCTAACTCCTCGGCGATTGCGGCCACATCCACCTCGGTGCGGCCACAGGTCGGGCAGGCGATGACGGTCACCCCACGTTTGCGCAGGCGCAGGCTCTTGAGAATCTCCCAGCCGACCCGCACCTCCTCGACCGGGTCGCCCGCCAACGAGACGCGGATGGTGTCGCCGATCCCCTCGGCCAAAAGCACCCCAATGCCTACTGCCGACTTGACGGTCCCGGTCCACCGGGTGCCAGCTTCGGTGATGCCCAGGTGGAGCGGAAAGTCCACGTGCCGGGCGATGAGCCGGTACGCCTCGATGGTAGTGAGCACATCCGAGGCCTTGAGCGACAGGACAATGTCGTCGAAGCCGATGTCCTGGCAGAGCTCCACCTGCCGCAAGGCGCTGGCCACCAGTGCTTCGGGCGGCGCGCCGCCGTGGCGCTCGTAGAGGTCTTTCTCCAGCGAGCCGGCGTTTACCCCAATGCGCACCGGCACGCCGCGCTCCTTGGCCTCTCGCAGCACCTTCTTGGCCCGTTCTGCGCCACCGATGTTGCCAGGGTTGATGCGCAGCTTGTGCACCCCAGCCTGCAGAGCCGCTATGGCAAGCCGGTAGTCGAAATGGATATCGGCTACCACAGGCAGCTTGCACTGTCGCACCAGGCGAGGAAGGGCCTCAGCCGCCTCCTGGTCTGGCACGGCCACCCGTACGATCTCGCACCCTGCCTCCTGCAGGCGTTGAATCTGGGCGATGGTGGCGGCTACATCGGCGGTGTACGTCTTGGTCATCGACTGCACCGACACTGGCGCCCCGCCGCCTATGGCCACATCGCCGACCATGACCCTTCGGGTGCGGCTGCGAAGCAGCGCGCTTGTGGCGCTGGCAAGTTTAGACATTTCCGCCCTCAATTTCAAGCGCTTTTTCCCTGTGCCTGCCAGCCGATTTCGCTCACCACGGCTGCGGATCGTCTTGCGGCAAAGTCGACTTGCCCTGGTCGAACATGGTTTCCACGGCTTTCAGGGCATCCACCAGCTCCTTGTAGCGGGCGATGGCCTGGCTGGTGCTCTTCTTGGCTCCCTGCAGTTCTTTGATCTGCGCGCGCACTGCCTGCATCTGCTCCTCTAAAGGGCGCCGGCGCAGCGTGATGATGAAGTCGCGCATGAGCTTCCCCTGCTCGGCTGGCGAGAGGGCGGAGCGTTCGTCCTGTTCCGCCATGGCTGCCACCACCAGGCAGGCCACCTCCGGATCTGCGTGGAAGCTGACGCTGGCGGTCGGCTCAAATGGCCGTCCTTCGTCGGCGGCCTGCCACAGCTCGGCCACAAAGCCATGCAGCCCTGGATGGCGAAAGTCTTCTGCGGCAAGGTGCTGCCGTATTGTCGGCACGGTCTCCGGCGTGCGCACCATCATCGCCACCAGCGCTTTCTCCGCCAGTTCGCCGCGGGTGGCGCTCAGTGCCGCGCCGCCGGTGCCTGCAACACGGCCCGTGTCCCATCTTTCTCCGCGGCGCAAGCGGTTTACCGCCGCGCCGATCACGCGCTCCTCCATGCCCAGCATCTGAGCCACCTGCTGCGCGACGAGACTGCGCTTGATTTCGTCTGGGATCACGGCGATCGACTCCACCACCGAATGGATGGCTCGCGCCTTCTTCTCCGGGGTTTCGAAAAAGCCAGCCTGGCGGAGCGCCTCGATCTTGAACTCCACCAAGCTCTTCGCCTCATTGACCAGGGCAACTACCGCTTCGGCGTCCCGTTCATTGACGAAAGTGTCCGGGTCGTGGCCGGCAGGCAGGCGCGCCACCCTCACGTCCAGCCCGCGGGCAATGAGAATGTCGGCGCCTCTGATGGCCGCCGAAGAGCCGGCGGAATCCGCGTCGTACAGGACCACCACCTCCTGGCAGTAGCGGGCGAGCAGCCCCGCCTGCTCCTCGGTGAGCGCCGTGCCCGAAGAGGCAACCACATTGCGAATGCCCCGCTGGAACAGGCTCAAGAGGTCGATGTACCCTTCTACCAGAATTGCCGAATTCGCCTGCCGGATGAACTCCTTGGTCTGGTACAGGCCATAGAGAATGGCGCCCTTCTTGTGGACTATGGTCTCCGGCGAGTTGATGTACTTTGCCGCCTCCTCCTCCTTGAGCCGGCGACCGCCAAAGCCGACAATCTTGCCCATGAGGTCGAAGATCGGGAACATCAGCCGGTGCCGGAAACGGTCGTAGTAGCCGCCATCGGGCCGCGAGATGATAAGGCCGGCTGCAAGCAGCACCTCGGTACTCATGCTCTTTGTCGCCGCGTAGGAGAGCAGCCCGTCCCAACGGTCCAATGCATAGCCGAGGCCAAACTTGCCCAGTGGCTCGAGCTCCAGGCGTCTGGCCTGCAAATAGGAGCGCGCCACAGCGCCTTCCGGCGCCTTGATGAGGTTCCGGTAGAAGAACTCAGCCGCCATTCGGTTGGCCGCATACACCGCTTCTCGTGCGCGCGCCTCCTCCTCATCCAGGCGCTCCAGGCTAATGGAGATGCCGGCGCGCTGCGCCAGGCGGAGGACCGCTTCCGGGAAGGTGATGTTCTCCATGCGCATGAGAAAGGTGAAGACATTGCCACCTGCGCCACAGCCGAAGCAGCGAAAGATCTGCCGCTGGGGGTTGACAGCAAAGGAGGGGGTCTTCTCAGTGTGGAAAGGGCAGAGGCCGAAGTAGTTCTGACCTCTCTTCTTCAGGGTAAGGTAGGCAGAGACGACTTCAACGATATCGGATGCCGCCCGCACCTCATTGATCTTGTCATCAGGTATGCGCACCGCAATCCTTGTAACCTCAAGTGCTGCGCAAAACAGCCATGGGCATGCAAGCACCCACCTGGCCCACTATCTGAACAGGCGCTCCAGGGTCTCCAAGGGTACCCGTGCCGCGTACTTTTCGGCTGGCTCCGCACTACGCAAGCTGTAGCCACGCACGCGCACCACCCGGTCAGTGCCGACCACGGTGGCTAACTCGGCCGTCTGATCGCGCTCGTCGTACTTGGCAACCCAGCGTCGTGTGCCAATGGTGATGAGCTTGCTCCCCTCGCTCGCCCGCTCCATCTGGATCGGGTTGGCCAACCACCTCATCAGCACGCCGGCATCCACCGCCCCGACGACCACCTCCACCTCTACGGTCTGCGCGCTATTGCTCTTCACGTACTGCCGGCGCACCTTCAGCCCGACGTGAGCGACAAACTCGTCCGCCTCTGCTTGGGTGGGCTGAGCCTCCCACCCTCGCTCTGGTTCCGGCAGGAGGCCCTCCATTTGCGTAACGATTGCCTTGTTCAGCAAGCGCAGTGCCTGGCGGAGCTGATTGGCGGCTTCCAAGTAACGGCCGGCATCGCACGAGCCCTGGGCGCGCTCCAATATGGCCGAGATATCAGCTCGTTCCTGCGCCTGCCCAGAAAAGTGAAACCCACCCAGCAGGCACAAAGCGACCACCCCCAGAGCAAGAAGCCTCATGGCCCGTCCCCTCCTTTTGGCAAGCAAGAGACTCTCTACCCAGATGATTGCCGCAGGGATGCGATCATTCGCGCGGTGGTCTCTTCCGTCACCCGATCGAGCTCGGCGTAGAGGTCCCCTGTCGGCACGGGAGCACGCCCAGTCGCCTCTCCTGCGGTCTCACACGGTTCGCAGGCCGGTCGGCCATGGTCGAGGCCGAGCCTCTGCCGCAACTCCAGAAGTTGGTTGACCCGCTCCATTTCCAGCACGTTCACCCTGCCCAGCTGCATGGCCACCAGCATTATCTTGGCAAAATGCTCGATGGTCTCCATGCGGTAGTGCGCCTGGATGAGGGTGCGGCCAATGGTCAGCGCCCCGTGGTTGGCCAGAAGCACCGCATCATGGCCTTTCAGATAGTCGCGGATGACCTGCGGAAGCTCCGGGGTGCCAGGAGTCGCATACTCCGCAAGGGGAACACCACCGAGGCTGATAATCACTTCCGGCAGGACACACTTGGTGAGCGGGATGCCGGCCACGGCAAATCCCGTCGCCGTCGGCGGGTGGGCATGGACCACCGCATTGACGTCGGGGCGCTGCTTGTAGATGTCCAGGTGCAATAGGGCCTCAGACGATGGCTTGAGCGTGCCGCCAATTTGTCGCCCCTGCATATCAACCATCACCAGCTGGTCGACCTTGAGGAAGCCCTTGCTCATCCCCGTCGGGGTCACGATGACCCGGTTGTCATCCAGTCGCACGCTGACATTGCCGTCGTTGGCGGCCACATAGCCCCGCTGGTAGATGCGCTGGCAGATATCGATAATCTCTCGCTTGACCTGAAAGACAGATTGCGCCACGCTTCACTCTCTCTTTTCTTGTGCCATGTCGAAATGGTCAATCACCCCCACCACCACGCTGCGCACCGGCACCTCTTTCATGCCCAAGATGTCGGCTGCGGCCTTCCCCTCCTGGGCCACCAGGACAAGGTCGCCCTCCCCCGCATCCACGCTGTCCACCGCCAGGATGAGGTCGTGCAAGGGGGTCAGATCGGGCGCCACAGGTTGCACCAACAGGAGCTTTCGCCCCTGATAGCAAGCCTTCTTGATGGTCGCATGAATGTTGCCGACCACTTTGCCGATAACCATCGCTCACTTCTCCTCCGCCTCGGGGGCCACGTAGATGTCGTCGAGGATCCCCACGATCGAGCAATCCGAAGGGATCTGGCGGCCGTCGATGGCGTAACAGGCCTCGCGGGCGCTGACCCAGTAGATAATCTCCCCCTCGGTTGCGCCCACCCCATCTGCAGCGATGAGGGGTCTGCCCAACGGCTGCAACTCTTTGTCCAGAGGCTGCATGACGTACAGCTTCACGCCGGCCAGCTTTTCGTCCTTGCGCGTGCACCAGAGCTTGCCAATGACCTTGCCCAGTTTCACGATTCGCTCCCTGTTCCGCAGAGGCCACCTACTCGCCGAACTTCTGGAAGACCACCTTGCCTTCGAGCTCCAGCGTATCGACGATGCCAATGATGCTGGTGTCGGTAGGGGTGGTGGTCATGTTCTTGGCCATGCGCGCCGAACTGCCGCGCACGATGAGCACCACCTCTCCCTCTCCGGCGCCGACCGTGTCTACGGCCACTAGATAGGTCGAAGTCGGCTTAACCTCTGGAGTGAGCAGGTTGACGATGAGCAGTTTGCTGCCGTTGAGTTTCTCGTCCTTGCACGTCGACACTACGGTGCCGACCACACGCGCGATTTCCACCTCTCTCTCCTTGCCTGGGCATTCGCAACTCTGCCGGAAGGCCGCCGGTTCCCTCAGAGCAGCCCTTCGTCGGCAAAGCTGAAGTAAGAGTCCTTGCCTATGATGACGTGGTCCAACACGGTGATTCCCACCAGCTGGCAGGCGTCCTTGAGCATCTTGGTGATGCTCTTGTCCTCCTGGGAAGGCGAAGGATCGCCGCTGGGGTGGTTGTGCACAAAGACCACCGCAGCCGCCTGCCGCGACAGCGCCTCGTAGACAACCTCGCGGGGACTGACTACGCTCTCGGTGAGGCTCCCTTCGAAGACGGTCTTTTCATCCAGCAACTTGTTGCGGCTGGTGAGAAACAGCACTATGAACACCTCGCGGGGCAGGTCGCGTATGTGGCCACGCACGAGCGCGTACACGTCGGCACTGGAGGCCACCTTGTCTCCCACCCGGCTCTGCTCTCGGAACAGCCGCTTGCCGATCTCCAAGGCTGCCTTGATCTGCGCCGCCTTGGCCGGTCCGACCCCTGTCTCTTGACAGAGCTCGGCCGGCGAGCGCGCATCCAGACCCCGGAAGCCATGATACTTATGCAACAGATGTCGGGCCAAATCCAGAGCCGTGGCCCCTCCGGAGCCAGTGCGGAGGATGATAGCCAGGAGCTCCGCGTCGGCCAGGGGCTCCGGGCCGTGCGCTAAGAGTCTTTCGCGCGGCCGTTCTCCTTCAGGCCATTCCGGAATCTTTGCCACATAGCGAACCACGATACCCCCGCGTGATGCCTTTCGCTGCCAACGGACGTCACACCGCCTGCGCCAGCACCTGCGCGATGTCCAGCACCCGCATCTTCTCCTCTGCGCCTCGGTCTTTCACGCCGTCATCCAGCATGATCAGGCAGAAGGGGCAGGCAACGGCCAGGGTCTGCACCCCGGCCGCAAGCGCCTCATCGGTGCGCGCGTGGTTGATGCGTGTGCCGAGCCTTTCCTCCATCCACATTCTGCCGCCGCCGGCGCCGCAGCAGAAGCTGCGCTGCTTGTGCCGCGAGAGCTCGCGCGGGGGCTTTCCCACGACCGCCTGCAACACCTCGCGCGGCGGGGAGTAGATGTTGTTGTACCGTCCCAAGTAGCAGGAGTCATGAAAAGCCACTGCGCTCGTCACGGAGCCGGCTAAACGCAACCGCCCTCCTGCCAGGAGCTGGGCCAACAGTTGCGAATGGTGCACCACTTCGTAGGAGCCGCCAAACTGTCGGTATTCATTCTCGAGCACGTTGTAGCAGTGTGGACATGAAGTGAGCACCTTCTTGACCCCGTAGCGCCCGAAAAGTTCGACATTCTGCTGCATGAGGGTCATGGCCACGTACTCGTTGCCGGCGCGGCGCGCCGGGTCGCCACAGCAGCTCTCTTCCACACCGAGCACCGCATAGCTCACACCTGCAGCATTGAGCAGGTGGGCCAACGCTCGCGAAATCTTCACGCCGCGGTCGTCGAAGGAGCCTGCGCACCCCACGAACCAGAGGTACTCGGCATCGGGCCGCTCCTGGATGGTGGGCACTTCTACCCCCTCGGTCCAGGCGGCACGGTTGGCGCTGGACATCCCCCACGGGTTGCCGTTGGTCTCCAGCCCCCTGAACGCCGGCTGCAACTCCTGCGGAAAACGTGCCTCCGTGAGCACCAGAGCCCGCCGCATGTCGACAATCTTGCGCACGTGCTCGATCGCCACCGGGCAGTGCTCCTGGCAGGCGAAGCAGGTGGTGCAACTCCAGAGCACGTCATCGGCGACGGCTTCGCCAAGAAGGGCCTTTGCCCCCTGATCCGGCGCGTCGGAGCCGGAAGACTGCCCCTCGCGGCCCATCTGCTCCCTCAGGTCGAGAATGAGCTGTTTCGGGGAAAGGGGCTTGCCGGTAGCATGCGCCGGACAAACATCCTGGCAGCGGCCGCACGAGGTGCAGGCGTCCAAGTCAAAAAGCTGCTTCCAGGTGAACTCGTTCATGCGCGTGACGCCAAAGGTCTCGCAAGCCTCCATGTCGATAGGAAGCAGCTCGCCACGCGGCCCCAAGGACTTGAAATAGACATTGGTCGGCGAAACGAAAATGTGAAAGAGCTTGGAGTAGGGAAGGTAGGCAACGCAGCCCATCGACACCACGAGATGTCCCCACCAGAGGATGCGATGCAGGCTCAGCTTGTCGCCTTGCGCAAGAGGCGCCACAAAGGCGGAAAGCCAATTGCCCACGGGTGACCAGGCCCGCCATGGTGGCAGCGTGGCAGCTATGCGCGTTGCCTCGATGAAGAAGCCACCCACGCCGATGACGAACAGCATGGAAAGAAGCACGGCGTCGTCGAGGCGGTTGTTGAGCCGCTGCGGGCGCAACACATAGCGCCGCACCGCCGCGATGAGCAGGCCGACGACAAAGAGCGCGCCGAAAAGGTCCAGCAGCAGCGAATAGTAGAGGTAGAACCGCCCGTGCAGGATCTGCAGCCCAAAATCTGCCTGAAGGAAAACAAGGAGCGTGCCAATGAACAAGGCCACAAAGCCGAAGAAGATGAGCGCATGCATTAGCCCAGGAAAGGCCTCCCGCAGCACCGCGCGTTGCAGTAGCCCATCCAGCAACAGGTGCCGCACTCGCAGAAGCGGCCGCTCCGTGCGGTCCTCGGGCCTGCCCATGCGCCACAACCGCAGGTGCCGATACACCCCGTAGCCAAAAACCGCCAAGGCGAGCACGAAAATCAGATAGAGCCATCCGTAGCCCGGAATGTTCCAGTAGATTTCCCGCGTCGGTCTTGTCAGTGTCTCCATCGCTCCTCGCTGCACTGGCTAATCAGGTCCGCTCTCTCGCCAATAAGTTCAGCCACGCCTGCACTCGGATGATTCCTCCGCCCTAACACCCAACGCCCCTTCCGCTGGGCTCCCTTCCTTTGGCAGAATGGAATTTATCACTCCCCGGCAAAAAGTCAAAGCCTTTTTTGCGGCGGGCTATGCTCCGCAGGCCGCCACGCCACGCACGAAGAAGTCGGCCACCTGGTCGGCCAAATCACTTAGGCCTCGTTTGCTCCGCTTGGCGAGGATCCAGTTGGTTGCCAAACCGTCCAACGCGCCAAAGATTACCTGCTTGGCAATGCTGGGGTGAATGTCGCTGCGCAACTCGCCACTCTGCTGTCCTTCCTCGATGATGGCGCCGATCACATCTAAGTACTCCTTGAACTTGGTGCCGGGGTACTCGTGCATGAACTTGGCACTCTGCCGTAGCTCCACCACGATGACCATGGCCAGGTCCTGGTTCTTCTCCACCATCTGAAAGTGCAGTTGCGCAAACCGGCGCAGCTTGTCAGTGGCCGTGCTCTCCTTTGCCAACTCCTGGCGCACCTGGGCAAGAATTGGCTCCATTTGCGTCTCAAACAGCGAAATGAGAATGTCGTCTTTGCTCTTGAAGTAAAGATAGGTAGTGCCGTCCGCCACGCCCGCGCCTCGCGCGATCTCCGAGACTTTGGTGTTGTAGAAGCCCTTCTTGGCGAACATCTTCATGGCGGACTTCATTATCCGCTCGCGCTTGTCCTCGCCCATAGGTCCGCTCCTTTCCGCTTGGTCCACCACAAACCGCCTGCTGCGAATTCAGGAGGCCTCCCGGTGAATGAACTGCCATTCACAAATGTAGCATTTATTCGTTCAAAATCAAGGGCTTTATTGAATGAGCTTCAGAGGTCTGAACCCCATTATTCTTCTAAAAATAGGCCTTGACAATTTCGCAATTTTTGTTATCTTAAGTGCTGCCTGAGTGATCCCTGCCATCATGGTCAGAAGGAGACCGGTGCGGTCCAGCGAGGAGGGCCTCGTCATGCAGGTGGCATTCTTGGTAGGACGCATCATTGTTGGGGTGTACTACCTTTTCAGCGCCGTGAACCACTTCACGAAGTTGGGGATGATGAGCGGCTACGCCGCGAGCAAAGGGATCCCCGCTGCCAAGGTGGCGGTGGTGGTGTCTGGCCTGTTGCTGTTGATAGCTGGGCTCAGCTTACTCACCGGCTACCGCCCTACCATTGGCGTGGTGGCCCTGGTGGTATTCTTCGTGCCGGTGACCTTCACCATGCATGCTTTTTGGACGGTGCAGGACCCGGCGACCAGGATGAGCGAGATGATCAACTTCAGCAAGAACGTAGCTCTCCTTGGTTCGAGTCTGATGTTTCTTGCTATTCGCCAGCCTTGGCCGCTTGCTTTACGGTAAGAGGCTGGCTACTGTGGGCGAGTCGGTGCAGCTGCGAAAGGAGGTGACCATCGGGCAGAGAAAAAGCGCAAGAATGCAAGGAAAAGGTGTGGTAGGAGGGGCGGCAGGGTAAGCAGTAAGGTATTCGGTCAAACTGAACGGAGGAACACATGAGAAGACCCCTTTTGGCGCTGTCATTGGCGGGCGTTTTGGCCTTAGCATCGTTCAGTGTGGTACTTGCATCGGGGGTGGCTTTGACAGGCATAGGGGCCAGGGCAACGGCCCTGGGAGGTGCCTACCGTGGGCTCTCCAATGATTGGAGCGGCATGTACTGGAACCCGGCCGGATTGGCGCAAATCCAGGGGCTACACTTCGGTGGCAGCTTCGAGATCGTGGGCCCGAAAGGCAAGTACCTGGCCAACCCAGCCATTGGCGCTCTGCGCACCACAGAAATGGAAAATGAGCCGCAGACCTTCTACCTCCCGGCCGCTGGATTTGTCTACGGCATGGACAAGTTAGCGGTAGGTATCTCCGTGTTCGCCCCCTTTGGCCTCGGCTCGAAGTGGAACCTGCTCGAGACCAGCGGGTACAATCCGCTCTACCCAGACATCGACGTCGAAGATAACCTCAAGGTCATCGACATCCATCCCTCCATCGCCTACCAGGTGACGGACAAGCTATCCGTGGGCCTTGGCATCAGCATCATCACGAACAGCATCGAGATCCGCCAGCCGGTTTTCACCCCCAATCCGCTCAAGCTGACGCCATTGAGCCCGCTCCTGACGCAGCTGGGCCTGTTGGCCAAGCCGTTTGACCACCTGCTGACGGAGCAGAAGCTGGAGGGCGATGGCTGGGGTTTTGGCGGCAACATCGGCCTGCAGTACAAAGTGACCCAATGTCTCACCTTAGGACTGGCCGGGCGCTACTACCTTGACCAACCGCTGGAGGGCAAGGTCTCCATGCTCACCTACACCGCGAAGCTTTCTGCCCAACAGCTTGCGGCTCTCCAGGCGCAGTTGAATGCCCTGCTGGCAGGAGGCCAGATCGACCAGGCCACCTATGCGAAGGTGATGGGCGTCTACTCCGGCGCCACCATCAACCCACAAACCCAGCAGCCGGCCACGGCTCCCGTGGAAACCGATGTCACTGCCGACCTGCCCCTGCCGTTGGAGGTGGGCGCAGGACTCACCTACACCGGCATCAACAACCTGGTGGTGACTGCCGATGTGGCTTTCACGCAGTGGTCTGCCTGGGACGTAATCAAAGTCAACAGGAAGGCCGACGGCACGGAACTTGGGGAGCTGGTGCAAGAGTGGAAAGATGCCCTGCGACTCAGCGCGGGCCTCGAGTATTCACTCAGCGCCTTGAAGGTCCGTGGCTTCTTCTACACCGAACCGGCGGCCACGCCTGACCACACCCTGAGCCCCACCATCCCGGACATTAACCGGCGCTACGTGGGCGGCCTCGGCTTGGGCTACTGCCTGGGCTTTGCCACCGTGCATGCCAGCGTGGAGAAGATGTTCATCGGCGACCGCACCGTGCCCACCTGGGCGGAGGTGAAGGACGCCACCGGCATGGTGACCAGCTACGACAACATGGCCGGCACCTACAAGCTGGATGCGATGAACTTCATGCTGGGCATCGACATCAAGTTGTAGCAGCGAGTTGAGAGCTCTGGTGCCCCTTCTTCTGGAGCAGTGAGGGAGGGGCACCTTTTTTGCGTAATGCAAGCAAGGTCAGAGAAGTGATGAAACGAATCGCCATTGCTCTCGCTGCCGCCTTCTTGCTTGTCCTGAGCTGCGAAATCGATAAGGGCCTGGCGCCCATCACGTCGGGTATCCGTGGCACCATCGCCTTTCGCGGCGCGTGGCCAGCGAACACCGAGCAGGTTTTGGTGGTCGCCTCCACTGACTTTCCCCCGCAAGGCATCAGCCAGCTTGACATGGGCGAGCCCCTGCCCATGGGCGTCGACTCGGCCCAATACACAATCTACTTACCTCCTGGCCTCTACCGGGCTGTTGCCATTGTGTGGAAGGAAAAAGGCTACGAGTGGAACGTCAACAACATCATTGGCGTCTACTTTGCCGGCAAGGACTCGCTGAGTCCCGGCCAGGTGGAAGTACCCAAGGGGACAGTGGTGCAAGGGGTGAACATGACCGCGGATTTCAGGCGCGCCAGACCGCACTTTGAAAGCTCAATCAACGGCACCTTGCACATTCATGGCGCCTGGCCTGCCCGCGCCCAGAACCTGTTTGTCGTGGCCTCGCTCTCGCCATTGGCTTTCCCAAAGCTTCCTTCACTGCTGGATCTTTACATCAGTGGGTCGCTTCCCATCGGCGGCGACTCGGTGGGTTACTCCATCTCGGCGCCACCGGATACCTACTGGTTTTTGGCGGCTATTCTGCTTGAGGAGGGTGCACCGATCGGCTTGACGAGCATCAAGGGACTGCGCTTTGGGCCGGTGGTGGTGCCTGACAACAAGGCGCGCGTAGAAGGCCTCGACATCGACGTCTTTTTGAGCGGGAGCCCATAGAAAGCCTGAATCGTGCAGCAGGCATGACATATCGAAAGGTTCTCCTATCCTGACCGAGGGTTGTGTATGTTCGCCAAACACAAAACCTGGCTTATTTTCGGCGGGATGTTCCTGTTGTGCGCTGTGCTCGCTCTGCCTGCCGGGGCGCAGAACTACGGCACAATCTCAGGGACCGTGGTTGCGGCGCAGAACAGGCAGGCCATTCCCGGGGCCAGCGTCATGTTGGAAGGGACACTGCTCGGCACGGCCACTGACGCCCGCGGCAACTTTACTCTGGTGCGGGTGCCCCCAGGCCGCTACACGGTGAAGGTGGCGATGATCGGCTTCGTACCCGTGCGCAGGGAGGTGTCAGTGCGCGCCGGGGAACGAACCGAACTGCATGTGACTCTTGAGGAGACGGTGATCGAGACCCCTTCGGTAGTGGTCACCGCCAGCAAGCGCTACCAGGAGGTCGGCGATTCACCGGTGAGCGTGGCCGTGGTCAGCCAGACGCGGCTGAGCCAAATCGCCGAGATCAATCTGGAGCAGGTGCTGCAGTATGCACCCGGCGTCAATTTCATGGGCAGCCAGATCAACATCCGCGGCTCCTCCGGCTACAGCCACGGCGCAGGCACCCGTGTGCTTTACCTGGTCGACGGGGTGCCGATCCTTCCGGGCGATAGCGGGGACATCAAGTGGGACCTCATTACGCCTGCACAGATCGACCACATCGAAATCGTGAAAGGTGCCGGTTCGGCCCTCTATGGCTCCAGCGCCATGGGAGGCGTCATCAACGTGATCACCAAGGATATCACTCCGCGTCCCACCACCCAGGTGCGCCTGCTGGCCGGTTTCTATGACCAGCCTGCCTATGCGGAGTGGCGCTGGACCAACAGGCTGCTGCACTTCAACGAGACGAGCATCAGCCACAGCCGTCGGTTCAATGGGTGGGAGCTGGTCTTTGCCGGTGGCCGCACGGAATCACTCGGGTACCGGGAAAATGGGAACCTCCTGCGCTACAACATGACCGCCAAGATAGGAAGGCACCTTTCGCCGCAGGCGCACCTGGCCCTGACGGCCAACTGGAACTGGGCAGACTATGGCGCCAGTTTCATGTGGCAAAGCCAGAACCGACCGCTCGAGGCACCTAAGGTGGCAGTGGGCGACAAAGTCAAGTCGTGGAAGGCGAATTTTAACGCCGTCTACAAACACGCGCTGAGCGAACGCCTGGGCCTGAAGACGCGCCTGTCCTATTTCCGCAATCGCTGGGAGAACTTTTTCCACGACAACAACGACTATTCCGAGGCGCAGAAGCTCGGTTTCGAGATTCAGACTGACGTGCTACCCGTTTCACGTCACTCCGTGACCGCCGGCATCGAGGGCGCCTTTGACTATGTGCAGTCGACGATGTTCGACAACCACGACGCCTATGCCCTCGCCTGCTACCTGCAAGACGAAATCAAACTCCCCTGGCGATTCCTCTTCACCCTCGGGGCGCGCTTTGACTACAGCCACATCGACGTGGGCATCGACGAGCAGCAACTCAGCCCCAAGCTCGGCCTTGTGTGGAAGGCACTCCCTGGCACCACCGTGCGCCTGTCCACCGGTCGCGGCTTTCGTGCGCCGAGTGTGGCGGAGCGCTTCACCGACGTGGTGGTCTCTGGCCTGCGCGTAGTTCCAAACCTGCAGCTGCGGGCAGAGTCTGCTTGGTCCTATGAAGTTGGGATCAACCAGGAGCTCACCAAGCGCTTCCTTTTCGATTGCGCCCTGTTCCACAATCAGTATCACGACCTGATCGAGCCGGAGCCCGATGCCTCAGGAACGGTGCGCTTCGTCAATGTCACGGAGGCAAGGATTCGCGGCATCGAGACAAGCCTGCAGGGAAGTTTGTGGAAAGGACGACTGGCGCCAGCGCTCTCCTACACCCTGCTCGACCCCTGGGACATCACCGCCGACGACTACCTCGCCTATCGTGCGCGCCACCTCTTCACGGGCACGGTGACCTTCACCGATGGTCCCTTCCGCATTGGCGTCGATTACCGCTATGTGAGCAGCTTGAAGCGAGTGAAGGTCTATCCGCGGGACCAGAGAGTGGCCCAGAAGGTGGCCGACCTGCGCATGGGCTACAGGCTCCTTGGTACAGACATCAGCTTTGATATCGGCAACCTGTTCAACTACAACTACACCCAAGTGGAGCGGACCTTGATGCCCATCCGCCACTACACGATGACCCTTTCTCGTACCTTCTGAGCAGGATCGGCAAGGCCATGCTCAAACACACAAAGGGAGACCTTCATCGGAGATCTCCCTTTGCATTTTTGGGGAATTCCCGGCTGGGTGGCGGGAAGCCTATCCCTCGATCACCGGCGTCCGTTGGATCTGCGGGTCGGTGAAGATGTCCGACTCATCACGGCTGCTGGTCGAGAACTCAGACACAATCGCCCCTTTTGGCCCGGCTTGAAACCAGTGGAGGGTATTGGGCGGCAGTATGTATTGCGCCCCCGGGGTGAGCTCCACTTCATGCCAGACGGTGTACCCTTGCTCGCGCCCTTTGGGCGGCTTGGCCTTGGGATGTGGAGTCGGTTCGCCGGGCACGTACAGATACACCGTGCCCCAGCGGCAGCGGAAGGTCTCTTCCTTGCCAGGCTCCCCTTCAACCGGCGGGTGCCTATGTTCTGGGCAGGTCTGGTACGGAAAGAGCACCAGTTCCTTCGCACACACCCGGTCGGTGTTCACGTACACCACCAGTTCGAGTCCAGTACTTTCTAGCTCGCCCAGACCAAAGTCGGCGATCTCGATGTTCTGCTTTTCCTGCTCGGTGAGGACAATCCTTGCCTTCTTGAAGAGTTTCAGCGCCCGTTTCCGCGCCTTCTCTGCCTGCTCGCGGGTGATCATCCGTTCCTACCTCCTCTCTTCCTGCACCCGGTGCCAATCCTTCATCTGAACGTTCTCAGCTCGGCGTGACACGCAGGTCCTGCTCAAGTTCCCTGCGCATTGCCTGCTCATCCATCCCTCGCTTGAGAACCCCTTTGTAGGCAACAGAGATTGTGCCCGTTTCTTCGGAGATTACAATCACTACTGCGTCGCTCTCCTCGCTCAATCCCACTGCCGCTCGATGCCTCGTGCCAAGGGTTTGATCTAACTGGGGATTGTCCGACAGGGGTAAGATACAGCGCGCCGCTTCGATCAGCTCGTTCTGGATGACAATGGCACCGTCGTGGAGCGGCGAGCGTGGATTGAAGATGGAGACAATGAGCGGCACAGAGACCTCCGCCTGCAGCCGCACCCCGGTCTCCACCACAGGCCTCAGGCCTGTCTCCTTTACCAAGACGATGAGGCCGCCGTAGCCCCGCTTGGAAAGCTCCAAGCTGGCCTTAATCACTTCTTCCACCGTGCGCGTGCCGGCCACGCTGACAAAGTAGCGCGCCAACCGCGTCTGGCCGATGTAGATGAGTAACCTGCGGAGTTCCGGCTGAAACACGACCACGAAGGCGACTAACCAGATGGTCTTGAGGTTCTGGAAAAGCCAACTTAGGGCGCCCAAGTTGAAGAGGGGCGCCACCACCGAAAGGACCAGGATCACCACCAGTCCGACGGTCATCTGCGCTGCGCGCGTACCACGAATGAAAAAGTAGACCCGATAAAGGAGGTAGGAGATGACCGCGATATCCAAGACATCGAAGAGCGTGACTGGGATGAACCCAATGCGAAAGAGCACCACGACAGGATCTCCTTCGGCTTCCTACTCCTGGCGATTACCCAGTGGGGGGAACGCTTCCTCTGCCCTGTTAATGGGCCGGTTCCTTGCGAGCGATGGCATCGGCGACGGCTACCACGCGACGCATGGCTTGCACATCGTGCACGCGCACGATGTGAGCACCGTTGAGCACGCAGGCAGCCACCGCGGCCGCCGTCCCTTCCAACCGCTCCTGAGGCGGCAGGCCGGTGACTGCGCCCACAAACGATTTGCGGCTGGGCCCCACCAGCAGGGGCAGTTGCAGGCACCTGAACTCTGCCAAGCGGCGAATGATCTCAAAGTTATGCTCAACCGTCTTGCCGAAGCCCAGCCCTGGGTCGGCGATCAAGCACGAGCGCGGAATGCCGTGCGCCGTGCAGGCCAACGCCCTCTCCTGCAAGAAGGCGATGATATCTCCTACCACATCTTGGTATCTGGGGTCAAGCTGCATGGTGCGCGGTTCGCCCTGCATGTGCATGAGCACGACAGCGGCACCGAAGCGGCGCACGACCTCCGCCATGTGCGGGTCGGCGCGCAAGGCGCTGATGTCGTTGACCATGGCCGCGCCCGCGGCAAGCGCCTCCTCGGCCACGCATGCCTTGTAGGTGTCCACCGAGATGGGCACCGTCACCCTGCGCGCCAAGCGCTCGATGACCGGCACCACGCGCCGCATCTCTTCGTCGGCGGGTACTGGTTCAGCCCCTGGCCGCGTGGATTCGCCGCCCACATCGATGATGTCGGCCCCCTGCCGGCACAGCTCCACGGCGTGTTCCACCGCCCGCTCCAGATCGAAGTACTTCCCGCCGTCAGAAAAGCTATCCGGGGTGACGTTGACGATGCCCATGATGAGCGTCCTGCGGGACAGGTCGAGCACCCTGCTGCGACATGTCAACTGCAAAGTCATCTGCTCTGCCGGCATCCTGGCCCCGAGTTCAGTGCGTTATCTGGAAAATGTTCTCCCGCGCGATCTCTGCCAGCCGGTCCTGTGCATCGCGTTTGCGCCGCACCCTCTCCTGGAAGTACGGCAGAGCCTTCTCGGGCTGGCCGAGGCGGCGCGCGATCAGCCCGAGGTACAGATAAGAGTCAAGATGGTCGCCCACGGCAACGGCGCGCTCAAACAAGGGCCGCGCACCTTCATAGTCTTCGGTCACATAGCGAGCGACCCCGAAGGCAAAGAGCACTTCTGGGTCGTCGGGTGCCAGACTGGCTGCCTTTTCCAAGCAGGCGAATCCAGCTTCGTTCTGTTCCCAGGTGATCAGCATCCTCCCCTTTGCCAGCAAGCCGGGGATAGACGATGGGTTAATGCGAAGCACCTCGTCCACCGCCTGCAGCGCTTCTGACCGTCGCCCCATCTGTTGCAAGTAGGCGACAAGGCCCAAGCGGGCGCTCACCGAGCAGGGGTCGTACCAGATAGCCCGCCGGTAGAGTTGTTCTTCGTCCTCGAAACCGAGGTCCCGATACCGGGAACGGTGCAGGCGCATGAGGAGAACCAGCGCATGGCTGCTGGAGGGGTCCAGGGCCAAGGCCTTGCGCACATGAGTTTCGGCCCGGTCCCATTCCTCCTCGAGAATGTGGCACTCGCCAAGCAGGAGGTGCGCCTCTACCAAGGTCGAGTCTTGCTGGACCAGTTCTTCCGCGGTGGTGACGGCATGGTACAAAGGCTCGCGCCACGCTCTGCCGAGGTTGCGCAGCTGCTTGGCCTGCTGCAAGTAGGACTGGCCCACCATCAGCCAGTGCAAAGGAGGATGTGCGTTGCTGAGAACCCTGCGCGCCTCCTCGAACTTGGCTGCACGCGTCAAAATATCGGCCTGCGCCGCCTGCGCGTCCCAGTAGACTTCCCTTTCCTCGGCGCGCGGCGGCACGAGGCCTAACTTGCGGACAAGCCAAGCTTGGGCATCCTTGGCCAGTGGTTCGAGTTCCCCTGCCGAGGCTGGCAACGTGGTGTCCGACCACACGCCTTGGCGCCACAAGTGACCGCTCCACTGCAAGGCCTCGCCATGGTGGACAAGCTCCCCCGAAACAGCAGCATCGAGCCCGCTTCGCTCACAGAACTTGGCCACATAAGCCTGGTCCATGACGCTGTCAGCCTGCACCGCCTCCAATACCGACTCGAAACTCCCCACGTAGTAGTTGCTACTCAGCGCTCGCAGGTTGTGGCAAAGGGTGCGGCTCAGCGCCCATGCCTGCGGAGACTCCTTCCCCGGTAAGAAAGGCAGAATCGCCACGTACGGTCGCGGCGCGGGCCCACGAAGGCGCACTAAGAGCGCCGCCTCTGCGGCCACGCTGAGCGCCGCCACAACCAACAAGAGGCGCACCAGCACCCGACGGTTCAATACCGTGGTAGAAGTGGAGAGCAGCGCAAGGACGACCAGCAGGAAAACCGAAACGACGGCAATGAGCAGCGGCAGACGCGACGGAGGCACCAGCCACAAGCGCAGGAGCAAGACAATGTATGCCATGAGTTCGCTCAGCACATCCTTGCGGTTCAGCGAGGCGCGGCTGCCGACGCCTTATCGCTTTTCTTGGCTGCGGCCGGCCCTCCGCGCTGCGTCCGTCTGTTCTTCGATGGCGCAAGAGCCTGGCCAGCAAGGATACGGTCGATCTCCTCGCCATCGAGGATCTCGCGCTCCAGAAGGGCATTAGCCAGGGCGTGGAGTTTGTCGATGTTCTCCGCCAGCAGCTTCTCCACGTCTTCGGCTGCCGAAAGCACAAAGCGTTTCACTTCTTCGTCGATGAGCTGGGCGGTCTTTTCGCTGTAGTCGCGGTGCTGGGCGATCTCGCGCCCAAGGAAAATCTCCTCGCCCTTCTTGCCGAAGGTGACCGGCCCCAGGCGGTCGCTCATGCCCCACTCGCAGACCATTTTGCGCGCCAGCTCGGTGGCGCGTTCGATGTCGTTGCCAGCACCGGTAGTGAGCTGCTTGAGGACCAGCTTTTCTGCAGCGCGGCCGCCGAGCAGGTGGCGCATCATGATGAGGCAGTACTCTTTGGAGTAATTGTGCTTCTCGTCGATGGGCAGCGTGGTAGTGGCGCCCAGCGCCCGTCCGCGAGGGATGATGGTCACTTTGTGCACAGGGTCCGAGCCGGGGATGAGCTTGGCCACTAGGGCATGCCCTGCCTCGTGGTAGGCCGTGCTCCGTCGCTCCTCTTCGCTGATGAGCAGGCTCTTGCGCTCGGCACCCATCATCACCTTGTCCTTGGCTTCTTCAAAGTCCTCCATGGTAACGTGGGTCTTGTTCTTGCGCGCGGCAAGCAGCGCCGCCTCGTTGACCATGTTGGCAAGGTCGGCGCCGGAAAAGCCCGGCGTGCCTTTGGCCAAAATGGAGAGGTCCACGTCGCGGCCCAAGGGGATCTTCTTGGTGTGCACCCGCAAGATCCCTTCGCGTCCGCGCACGTCGGGGCGATCGACCACGATCTGCCGGTCAAACCTCCCTGGTCGCAGGAGGGCCTGGTCCAGCACGTCAGGGCGGTTGGTTGCGGCGATGACGATGACGCCCTCGTTGGAGTCGAAGCCGTCCATCTCCACCAAGAGCTGGTTCAGCGTCTGCTCCCGCTCGTCGTGGCCGCCCCCCAAGCCGGCTCCCCGCTGTCTGCCCACGGCGTCGATCTCGTCGATGAAGATGATGCAGGGCGCGTTGCGTTTGCCCTGCTCAAAGAGGTCGCGCACGCGCGAGGCACCCACCCCGACAAACATCTCCACAAAATCGGCCCCGGACATGCTGAAGAAGGCGACCCCCGCCTCGCCGGCCACCGCCTTGGCAAGCAGAGTCTTGCCCGTTCCAGGCGGCCCGAGGAGCAAGGCACCCTTGGGGATCTTGCCGCCAAGGCGCTGGAATTTCTCCGGCTCCTTGAGGAACTCGATGATTTCGCGCAGCTCTTCCTTGGCCTCATCGGCACCCGCCACATCGTCGAACGTCACCTTCGGGCGATTTTCGGTGAGCAGCCGCGCCCGCGACTTGCCGAAGGAAAAGATCCCCTTGGTCCCCACCCCTTGCATGCGGCGCAGGAAAAACAGCCAGACGGCGATAATCAGCAACCAGGGGCCGTAGCCGAGAAGATACTGCCAGACACTGATCGCCTTCTCCGTGAAGCGGATCTCGCCGATGCCAAATTCTTCCCGCCAACGCTGCACCTCCTCCGGGGAGGGCTCGGCAGGCAGGGCGACGCGAAACTTGGTATAGTACCCCTGGCCGCCTGCCTTCGGGAAGGGTTGTGGCTCGCGCACCTCGCCATGCAGCTCCTTGCCCCGCACCATCACTTTCTGCACCTGGCGCGCCGCAAGGAGCTCGACAAAGTGCGGCGCGTATTGCAGCTCCTGTTCGCCCCGGTTGCGGATGGTGAGCCGCTGCGATATGTACAGGGAAACCGTGATGATAATCAGCCACAAGAAGAGCGTGCGCCCCATGCGCGCCCACTGGAAGTTCTCTTCCTTGCGGGGGCCCCCCTTGTCAGGGCCCTTGCCCTCAGGGCGGCGACCATCGCCATTGCCGCCTGTCCGCCGCAACGGGGCGTGATGCAGCTCTCGGTCCTTCATAATGCCAAACCTTCCTGGAGGTGGATCACTCCTTCTTCACGTAAATGCCGCCAAGGTTGCGCAGCAGCTGCGCCTGGTCAAGACCGTAGCCGACAACGAATTCGTTCGGGATGCGGAACCCAACATAGTCCACCTCGTAAGGCACCTTGGCGGCACCTTCTTTGAGAAGCAAAGCAACATACTTGACCGACTTGGGCTTGAAACGCTGCAGCCGCCGGTGCAGGAACTGAATGGAGAGCCCGGAGTCGACAATATCCTCGACGACCACCACATCCCGACCTTCGATCTGGCAGTCGACGTCTTTCAAGAGCTTCACCCAGCCGGAGGTCATGGTCTCGTCGCCATAGCTGGAGATTTTCATGAAATCGACCTCGCAGTCTATCTCCAGCGCTCTGATCAGGTCGGCCATGAAGATGAACCCACCGTTCAGCACGCCGATGAACACCGGAACGCGGCCGCGATAGTCTCGGGACAACTCCTTGGCTAACTCTTTGATGCGGCGCTGGATGCGGCGCGGGCTCAACATCAGCCGATAGCCGTCACACGCCTCAGCCTTCTGCTTCTCGCTCTTTGCTGGCATAGTCGCTGTGGAATTCCAGTCTTAGTAGCTGCCTCGTCTTGTCGGTGACGCGAAACCGTTCATCGAGGCGCAGCCCGCACACCCAGATGATACCCTTGGCGCACTCGAGGAGCGGCACAAGATGGCGGCGATGGTGCGGCACTTTGGCATCGATGAAAAAGTCCGACAGTTTCTTGCTCTCCTGCATCCCCAGGGGGAAAAAGCGGTCGCCGCGCTGCCACGAACGCAGCCGCAGCGGCTCTTCGACCTGCCCGGCATCGACAAATTCCACGGCAGGGGATGTGCCGCGCAGCGCCTGGAATTCTTCCCGCGTGGCTGGCGAACACTTGAAGACGAAACCACGCGCTGGGTCAGCTACCTCTCGGCCGATGTGCACTGGCAGGCAAAAGGACCCTTGGGCGCTCGGGCCGATCACCAAGTAGCGACCGGAGACGGCGGCCTCGATTCCTCCCCCCAGGCTTACCCTCGTCCCCGGCCGTGCCTGCCTCACCAAGCGGAGCACGCGTTCCAGGGTTCGGCTGTCGAGCTGCGAGCGCCTACCTCCCATCCGCTCCACCACGTCCATCAACACATACTTTTGCGTCACTGAAAGATAGCGCAAAAACTCAGCAATATCAAGAACAATTTTTCCCCCCTCTTCGCGCCCGTCGCGGGCCAGCTGTCGGGCAGCGATGATGCGCAAGCCCTGGTCAGCTTCCTGGAACGCCTGGCAGGCGCGGCTGAGCGCCTCCACGACGCGCGGGTTGTAGTGGGAAGCCAGGTGAGGCACTAGCTCGTGCCGCAGCCGGTTCCTGCGCATCCGCAGGTCAACATTGGAACTATCTTCGCAAAATGGCAGCCGGTGGTGGGTGGCGTATTCGGTTAGTTCGGCGCGGGTGAACCCAAGGAGCGGGCGCACGAAGATGTCCCGCTGCCACCACATGCCGCCCAACCCGGCGAGACCGGCTCCGCGCAGGAGATGGTCGAGGAAGGTCTCTGCCTGGTCATTGGCGTGGTGGCCCAAGGCAACGCGCTCGGCGCCCGCTTGCTGCGCCGCCCGTCGCAAGAAGTCATAGCGCACCTCGCGGGCTGCGGCCTCACGGGACAAGTGTCGCTGGCGCGCGTAGCCGGCAACATCCGCCCGCTCGGTCACCACGGGCAGGCCGTAGTGGCCGGCACGTGTGCTGACAAAGGTCTGGTCGCGGTCGGCCTCTTTGCCGCGCAGGCCATGGTTGAGGTGTGCCACGACCAGCTGCAGCCGCCAGGGTTCTTGAATGCAGGCGAAAAGGTCCAGCAGCACCATCGAATCCACGCCGCCAGAAACTGCTACCAGAACCGTCTGGCCTGGGGCGACGAGGCGGTGTTCCCGCAAGCACTTTTCAAAGCGCGCAAGGAGCATGGTCTTGTGCAAACAAAAAGACCTTTCGCGAAGGAAAGGTCGGGAGCCTAGAAAACCGTTTGTCTTTTTCGGGTCTCGTTCCCATCAGTAGCGGTGCAGGGATTCGAACCCCGGACCCGCGGATTATGATTCCGCTGCTCTAGCCAGCTGAGCTACACCGCCAACGCATCAGTAAATTTACAACATTTTGCCCGAAAATCAAGTCGTTTTTGCGGCGAAAACACGCTCTTGGCGCCCTGACGGGTCCGTTCGGTTGGCACCCATTGCGGCCTCAAAACCAGTACCACCGCAGAGGACGTGTGCAGTGGCAGGCAACGCACACAACCTCCGACGCGGAGGTACTGGGCTTGAAGGCGCATGTCCCACGCTCGGCTTGTAGCCACCAGCGGAAGCGAGAACCACCCGTGCTTGGCATTGCGAGCTCACGACGGTTTTCCCCTTGCAATTGGCTCCACTATTGCCTATTTTTACGCGAGCCAAAAGAATTGACTCGAGAGATCGGCGATGAGATTTCGGCTTGGCTTTGCGGTGTTGGTCATGGGGGCCACGGCTACCGTCGCGCAGGTGGTGGCCATGCGCGAGCTGGTAGTGGTGTTCTACGGCAACGAATTGCTGCTTGGTCTGCTCCTGACCAGTTGGCTGCTGTGCACTGCAGCAGGCAGCGCCTTAGCAGGACGGGTAGGGCGCCGTTTGACCAGGGCAAGTTCCGCCTTTGCCCTATTGCAGACGATTGCAGCCCTTGTGCTGCCCGCCACCATCCTTGGCGCGCGGGCGAGCATGATGGCCTGGGGAAAGAGCCAGGGCCAGGTGGTGGGCTTGCTGCCGATGCTGTTGACCCCTCCTGCGGTCATCGGCCCGGTATGTTTCGTCCTCGGTTTCTTGTACACCTTGGGCTGCAAGGCATTCGCTGCGCATGGCCTCGGCGATTCCGTCGCCATAGGTCGTGTGTACGTGCTCGAGTCGATTGGCGCCACTGTCGGGGGCATAGCGGCCAGCTTTCTCCTCATTCGGTACTTGCACGCCCTGGAGATAGCTGCATTGTTGGGGAGCCTTAATCTGGTCAGTGCGTGGCTCCTTTGCTTTTGGCCGAAAAGGAAGGTGCGCCTGCCCGTGGGTATCGTCGTTGTTGGCGGAATTGTCGCCTTGGCCGCCACCGCCACGCCGCTCCACCGCTTGGGCAATTCCCTTTTTTGGCACGACTACCGCTTGCTGCACAGCGAGAACACGCCCTACGCCAATGTCGCTGTCGTCACGGCCGACGAGAGCGTGAGCTTCTTTGAAAATGGGCTCATCTCTTTCACCTACCCGGACCCCGAAGCGGCCGAGAATCTGGTGCAGCTTGCGCTTCTGCAGCACCCACGGCCAGAAAGGGTCCTCCTGCTGGGCGGCGGTCTCGGAGGTGGCCTGCAGGAGGTGCTCAAGACACCTTCGGTGAGCCACATCGACTATGTGGAGCTTGACCCGCGCCTCATCACTTTGGCGCGAGAGTACCTCCCAGCCGAGGCAGTCGGGGTGCTGGACGACCTCCGCGTCGGCGTGCACCACGTCGACGGCAGGCTCTACGTGCAGAAGGCCACTAGTCGCTACGACGTGGTCATCATCGGCTTGCCCGAACCGCGCACCACCATGGTGAACCGCTTCTTCACCCGTGAGTTTTTCATGCGCGTGCGGGACGTTCTCAATCCAGGCGGCGTGCTCTCCTTTGCCGTCAGCTCCTCCGAAAACGTCATCGGCGAGGAGTTGGCACGCTTTCTCTCCTGTCTGCGCAACACCCTCGCTTCTGTGTTCCCAGAGGTGGTGCTCTTTCCTGGCGCGACGGCGCACTTCTTTGCCAGCACCCCGCCTACCAAACTGACCACCGACGCCACACTTCTCCTCCAGCGCCTGCGCGAGCGGGGCATAGCGACGCAATTCGTCCGCGAGTACTATTTGCCCTTCCGGTTAGCCACAGCGCGCGTGAGCTATCTCAACCAGGTGTTGGAGGGACACAGAAATGAGCGCCTCAACACCGACTTTGCCCCGGTCGCCTATTATTTCGACCTGATTCTGTGGAGCAGGCAGGTCAGCCCGGTGACGGCGCGTCTGTTCGATGCCATCGCCCACGCAGGCTCCTGGGCGATATGGCTGCCGGCGGCCATTGTGGCCCTCTTCTTCGCCGTGGCAGCACGCATGCGTTGGTCGCTGGCAAGAGTGCAGCGCTGGGCTGTGGGGTGGGCAGTGCTCTGCGCCGGCTTCTCGGGGATTGCGTTGGAAGTAGCTTGTATGGTGGCGTTTCAGGCAATCTACGGCTACGTCTACTACCGAGTGTCGCTCTTGGTGACGGCGTTTATGGCGGGCTTGGCCATTGGTGGGATGTTGGGCACCCGCGCGGTGCAACGCGGCTCGGGCGTCGCAGCCAGGTTCAAGGCAGTCGTAGCGACCTTGGTGTTGCTTCCCTTAGCGACTCTCGGGGTGATGTATGGCCTGCCGAAGGCTTCTACTACGCACGGATCTTTGACGCAGTTCGTGCTTCCACTGCTGCTCCTCGCAACAGGGGCATTGGACGGCTACCAGTTCCCTCTGGCCAATGACCTTTTTGCCAAAGCCGGAACGCGCGTGGAGCACACCGCGGGCACCATCTACGCCCTCGACCTGCTGGGTGCAAGTGTGGGCGCCCTACTGGCGGCGGCGATCGCCATTCCGGTGCTCGGCCTGCCACTCACCACGGTCGGCTTAGCTTTCCTCAACCTTAGTGCGCTCGTCGCCGCCGCCCTGTGCTTGAATCGGCGTTAGTCCTCCCTCTCCTTTTCCCCAAATACCTGTGCTGAGAACACTTTGATGGACGTGCCCTTCTGCTTGTAGGCATCGGCGGGCAGGCCGGCCTTCAAGCAGGTGTGACGCAAGAACGTCGTCCGGTCCCAGTTACATTCGGTAGCCACTTGAGGGAGCAGCAGACCCTTGCGAATTCCCTGTTGGACGATCAGGCCGTGCTCCCCCACCTTGATCTCCTCCAGGTCGCTAATCTCGCGCGTGGGCGAAAGCACAGAAATCTCAATATCCACCTCTGAGAGCTCCTCCTCGCTGAGCGGGGCAAAGCGCGGGTCTTCAAAGGCTGCTGCCTGGGCCATCTCCGCCACCGCAAGGTAGAGCGGGCTCACCGGCTCGATGTAGCCAATGCACCCCCGCAAGGCCCTGCGCTTGTGCAGGGTCACGAAGGCTCCTTGCTTCTGCCGCAATCGTTCAGAGACTGGGGCAAAGTCTGGGAGCGGCTCACCCTTGAGCCGGCTGGCAATGGCAGCGCGGGCGATATGCAGGAGCTGTTGCTTCTCCTGCTCGGTGAGCTCCCCAGGCCGGTCTTCTTTGCCGCGACTCATTTGCCCTCCTCGAAGACCTGGGTCTCATAGAGATAGAAGACGGCTCCTTGCTTCCAGGCATCAGGCGGCAATCCGGCTTTTTGGCAAAGACTTCGCAGTTCCTCTTCCTTAGTCTTCCACCCAGCCTCGAGTGGAACCTCTGGCAGGAATGTGGCGCCGCGACCGTCCTTGTACATGATGATGCCGTGCTTGCCCATCACAAACTGGTCGAGATTGTCGATCCGATAGACGTTCGTCAAGTAGACGGACACTTTGATTCTGATCACGCCCAGCTCGTCCTTGCGCAGCGGGGGAAAGCGCGGGTCCTGGAACGCCGAGGCAACGGCCATCTGCGGCACGAGCTTGTACAGCGGCACGTCGCTCTCGTGGTGGCCGATGCATCCGCGCAGTTCGCCTCTCTTGGTGATGGTCACGAACACGCCCCGCCGCTCCTTCATCACCTCGTGGGGAGGCGTGAATTCCGGAATCGTGCCATGTTCCAAGTAGTGGGCGATACTCTGGCGGGCCATGCGCAGCAGTTCCTGTTGCACCTCCGCGCTCAGCGGGGAGAACTCCACTCGACCTGGCATTGTCGCCTTAGCTTCAGCCTTTTTCTGCTGCCTTGGCGGTCCGAAAACCACTGCGGCCCCATAGCCCACCACGTAGCCGGTCTTTTGTCCCGTGACGTCGCCGCTAGTGGTGTGCGCCAGGACTTTGGCCTGCGTGGCTCCAAGAAGCTGGGCGGCGCATTGCATGGCCGCAATGGGGCCGGCGCCACAGGCCGCATATTTCCCGGCGCGCGCCCCTTTGCAGAAGGCCTGGGGATCTATGCCTTCCACCTGTGCCAAGGTCTGCGCATCGCTGGCGTTGCAGGCTGCGTACGACTCGCCGTGGTAGAGGTCCGAGCTGGCAACGATGAGCACCTTGCGACCGGCAGCTGCCCCGGCGATGGCGGCACCTACGCGTCGGCAGGTGTCCCACGAATCGTCGAGCATGGCGATCGGCACGATCTTGGTACCGGGCAAGGCCACCTGCAGGAAGGGCACCTGCGCCTCGATGGAGTGTTCAGCCCCACGGTGCCCTGCCTCGCCGAGCGAAATCAGGGGGTCCGCCTCGGCAATGGCTGCGGCCAGTTCCTTGTCGACGGCAGCCACGCCAAGCGGGGTGCGGTAGCCCTCCCCGTTGAAGACAGACACCCCGGCAAAGTACTCGCGATGGCTGGGGCCGATGATGACCACCGCATCGTACTGGCGGCCGCGCACCTGGCGGTAGGAGACGGCGGCAGTGGCGCCGGAGTACTCGTAGCCGGCGTGCGGCGCCAGCAGGCCGTAGATTTCTCCTTCCACGCCGGCGTCCTGCGCCTGGTCGAGCCATTTCTGGATGGTCGCGCGCAGGGTGGTCGGGTCATCCGAGTACCACGCGCCTGCCACTGCCGGCGGCCGCACTTGGGCGGCGACGTCACTCTGAAGCAAGAGCGCCCACACGCCGACAACGATGAAGACACAAAGAGCCCGCCACGTCTGCCTGCTCAGCCTAGGGGAGCCCTTCTTCATCCGCATTTTCCTGACTTTCCCTCGCTCTGACATCGTGCTCACCTCCACACGCCGGCAATCTGGCCGCCGCAGCTACCGCACCGGTCGCCTTTGAGATTGTTTTCGCGAATGGTGTAGCCCACTCGTCGGATCACCACCTTGCCACAATGCGGGCAGAAGGTGTTCTCGCCCTCCTCGCCAGGAACGTTGCCCACGTAGACATAGTGCAACCCCTGCTTGAGGCCTATCTCCCTGGCCTTACGCAGGGTGCTCACCGGCGTCGGAGGCAGGTTTCTCAACCTGTATTCAGGATGGAAGCGCGTAAAGTGCACGGGCGTATCTTTGCCCAAATCGCTTGCCACCCACTGGCACATCTCCCGGATCTCGCCTTCGTCGTCGTTCTTGGTGGGGATGACCAGGTAGACAATCTCCGTCCACATTCCCTGTTTCTTGAGGGTGAGCAGCGTGTCCATGACCGGTCGGAGCAGTCCCTGCACAATCTCGGTATAGAACTCCTGGCGAAAGGCCTTGAGGTCGATCTTCACCGCGTCCAACACCTTGCACAGGTCCAGCAGCGGCTCCTGATTGATAAAGCCGTTGCTCACCATGACGCTCCGTACCTCCTTCTCCCTGCCGATGGCAGCGCAGTCGAACACATACTCGGAGAAGACAATGGGCTCGGTGTAGGTGTAGGCGATACTGGCACAGTCGTACCGCTGGGCCAGGCGCACCACCTCCTCGGGCGGCATGTCGTAGCTGGGTGCCTCCTCCGGCCGGATCTGCGAGATCTGCCAGTTCTGGCAGAACATGCAATCCACGTTGCAGCCGACTGTCGCTAAGGAGAAGGCACTCGTTCCCGGCAGAAAGTGGAAGAAAGGCTTCTTCTCTATGGGATCGACGTTTGCGGTACAGGGGCGCGAGTGGACCAGGGTGTAGTAAGTGCCTCCGCGGTTTTCGCGCACCTCGCAAAAACCGCGCTTGGCAGGCTCCACCACGCATCGCCGTGGGCAGAGGTTGCAACGCACCTTCTTGTTGGGAAGCCGTTCGTAGTAGCGAGCCTCAACGCTCCTGGCAGGCAAGCGATAGTCGGCCGCTTTGCCAAGCAGGGGTACGACAAACGGCGCCGCCATCGTCATAGCACACTGCTTGCAGAACGACCGCCGATTCATAGCTTGGTTCATCATGACCACCTCGTGCGGGGAGTTGGCGCTGCGCAACTGCCCCGCCTGTTGCATCGACTTCTTGACTCACGCTGGCAGTGCTGGGACATGAGTCGTTCCGACCCGACTCGGTCGCCAGCTCCAGGCCAGGGACAGAAAACCGTGACCGGCACCCCTTCTACTGGCGGACGCCAACCACGGTTCCAATGTCCAGGTAGCTACTGGTGCCGGTCAGTGAAAGAGACGGTCCATCAGCTTGCGCAATCCCCCCGCCTCTGTTTCGGCTGCCGCAGCTCTTTCTTCTTTGACCTCGCCGGTGGTTTCCAGGAGCTGTCGCTTCAGTTCGACATACATGACTCGGTTGTCGATGGCGATGGCTACCTGGTTGGCGAGCATCTCTAAGGTGCGAATGGTCTCCATGCTGGGCACGCGCCCATCGACCGGGTCGTCGACCACCAAGAAGCCGATAATCTTGTCAGAGCGCGACACCAGTGGTACTAAGACCAGGCCCCAGGTCGGCCACATGCCTGCATCGCCATTGCTCACCGCAGGCCGATAGATGGCCTTGAGGGGCGCCAGGGCCGGCTCTTCGCGGTCCACAAAGTAGGAGCGATTGCGTCGATAGCGGTCTTGCAGCAGCCCAGCAATCTCTTCCAGCTCGAAGGCCAGCTCCCCGATCTGCAGCTGTTTGATCTTGTCCTCGCAGGCGATGGCCTTGACTTCCAGCAACTGCGTTCGCTTGCTGACCAGCGCCAGCACCACCAGGTTGAAGTCCAGCGAGAACTTGATGGACCAGACCACCTCTTTGAGCAGCTCAGAGAGGCTGAGGTAGAGCTTGAAGATGTTGCTGGTTGCCAGAATCTGCTTGAGGCGTCGCGTGCGCCGCTCCAGGGTGGAGAAGTGCCAGTAGTTCTCGATGATCAGGGCCGCTAACCTGCCAAAGATTTCCAGGTTGTGGAAGGTGTCCCTGTTGGGGACAAATCCCTCCAACGGGTCGTCCAAGGAGATGTAGCCGAAGGTACGCCCCTCTGCGTCCAAGAGGTTGATGAGGACCAGATCGCGGCGGTGCCACTCGCCCACCGGCCGCCGGTCTTGAGTGCGGCGGTCTCCGGTGAGAGCACCCACTGCGGTGCGGGCATCGCGCAATTCCCGGTTGTAGTAGAGCACCTTCACGCGGTACTTGCGGGCAAAGACGCGGTCTATGACCTCGGCGGGCACTTCCAGCGTCCTCGGCTGGTCGCCGGTGCTGCGGTAGCCAACCATCGCCTGCTTGACGAACACCTTGCGCCGCCGATCCAGCAAGGCCACGGTGCACCGCTTGAAGTGGAACACCTGGCAGACCACCTTGGCCAAGAGGTCCAGGAGCACTGCTAAGGGTCGGCCGTAGCAGGCAGAGATGAGCGCAGCCAGCTCGTCGACCATCTTCAGCTGGTCGACTGCATGAGCCACCTCTACCTTGGGTGCGGGGCGCACCACTTCGCGAATACGCACTCTGTACCCGGCAATCTCGCCGTCGCCCTCGCGGAACGGCGTGGCAGCAAGCTCCACCTGGACGCGCTTGCCTTTCTTGCCTATCAGGGTGCAGGAGAGCGGTGCTTGCTGGCCACTGGCCAGAGCCTCAAACCAACGGTAGACGTGGTCTTGGTCGCCCTCGGCGAAGAGGTCGGCGAGCGTGAGTTCCAGGAGCTCTTCGTCGCTGTAGTCGGTCAGGCTTTCCATTGTCTTGTTGGCGGAAAGAATGCGCAATTTCTGATCGACTACGCACGAAGCAGTCGGCTGTTCGCCTGCCTCGTGGGCAGGCCGACTCTCCGGCTGGGCAGCCGCCGGCGACGGCTCGGGTGCTGGTGTCGGCCTGTGCGGTTCTGCCTTCGCGGCCGGCTCTGGCTCCTTGGCGAAAAGCTCCTCTGCCGGCGCCGCAAACGAGAAGGCCGGTGACCGCGGAGCCTCCCAGGGTGGCGTATGCGGCCGAGGTTCCTCCGGCGCGCCTGCGAACAGAGGCTCCTCACGAAGCGGAGTACCTGCCGCAGCCGTGGCACTGGCCACAGCAGGCTCCGGAGCCGGCCGGCGCGGCGCAAAGAGCGGCTCCTTGGGCGCGTGCACCGGACGCTCGGGCGCTGCCGGTGGCTTTTCCACTACTGGCTTCACCTTCCTCCGCAAGGCTCTGTGCCCCACCGCCTTGCGCACGGTGAAAGGCAGGGTGGTCAGATACCCCTTGGTCTTCATCACATAGTCGTACGCACCGCGCCGAAGAGCGGCTATAGCCAAGTCATCGCGCCCCTCGTCCACAAGGACCACCACGGGCAAGTCAGGGCGGGCGCCCACCACCTGGTCGAGCACCGAAAGGTAGTCGCCATCCCCCAAATGGGAGTCCAGCAGCAGCAGGTCTACGCCGTCCGCAGTGATCTTGTCGATGAGTTCCGCCGCAGAGGTCACGCCTTGCAGCACATAGTTCTCGTCGTACAGCCGCAGAACGCGCTGGGCATCCTCAAGATAGGACTGATCCCTGTCGGCGAGAAGAATCTGGATACGTGCCATGGCTCCTCAACCGCGTCGTCCGCACTGACCACGAGTAGCTTTCTGGTCTTAATTAATAAAAAAATATTTAAAAGTCAAGCGAATAAATCTGCCGCTCTGGGCGCACAACGGACACGCTTTAGCTACCGCACATCCCCCCTTTTGCGGACACCCCGGCCGGTACTGAATGCACTTCATTTTTTTCCCTTGTTTGTTTCGCGTATCTGTATAACTTTCATAGTAGTGAATGTGAATCCTATGACCAACGGGTGGTAAGCAAATAGTCTGCTGAGGCGAGGAGAACGTCGATGAAGGTGCTGGTTTTGAATAGCGGAAGCTCGTCCGTGAAATTTCGGCTGTTCAATATGGTTGACGAGGACGTGTTGGCCAAAGGGATCGTGGAGCGCATCGGCTCCAGCGAAGCGAGCATCACCTATCAGCCAAAGGGCCGCCACAAGATTGTGGAAACGCGCGAAATCCTCACCCACGACGCGGCTATCGGCATGGTGCTGGCGACGCTCATGCATCCCCAGCACGGCGTGATCAAAGACAAGTCGGAGATCGCCGGCATTGGCCACCGCCTGGTGCACGGTGGGGAGGAGTTCACCGGCTCGGTATTGATCACCGAGGAGGTAAAGGCCGGGGTACGCCGCTGCATCCAGTTTGCACCTCTGCACAATCCCCACAACCTCAAGGGTGTGGAAGCGTGTGAACAGCTCCTCAAGGGGATACCACAAGTGGGCGTCTTCGACACAGCCTTCCACCACACCATCCCCCAGGTGGCCTACATGTACGGCCTCCCCTATGCTCTTTACAAGAAGCTCGGCATTCGGCGCTACGGGTTCCACGGCACCTCCCACATGTATGTGGCACAACAGGCTGCACAGGTGCTGGGCAAGCCTCTGGAGAAGCTGAAAATCATCACCTGCCACCTCGGCAACGGCAGCAGCATCACCGCCATCCTCCATGGCAAGTCGGTGGACACGAGCATGGGGTTCACCCCGCTGGAAGGCCTGGTGATGGGCACCCGCTGTGGCGACATCGATCCAGCCCTTGTCTCCTACATCATGGAGCGCGAGAAGCTGGATACTCGGCAAATCGACAACCTGATGAACAAGAGCAGCGGCATGCTCGGCCTCACGGAGACCACCAACGACATGCGCGAGATAGAGGCCGAGGCACAGCGCGGCAGCGAGCGTCACAAGTTAGCGTTGGAGATCTTCTGCTACCGGATCCGCAAGTACGTGGGCGCCTACATCGCGGTATTGGGGGGTGTTGACGCCATCGTGTTCACCGGCGGCATCGGCGAAAACTCCTCTTTTGTGCGCCGCACCTCCCTTGCCAACCTGAAGGCATTAGGCATTGAGATCGATGAGGAGAAGAACGCCCAGAACGCGGTCGATATTAGCAAAGGGAAGGTCAAGGTGCTGGTCATCAAGACCAACGAAGAGTTAGCCATCGCCCGTGACACCAAGCGCATCCTGGAATCGCTGGCCGCAGAGATCGAAAAGCCGCTGGCGGAAGAAGTGTTGGCGCGCGAATTAGCCACCTTCACCCCCGATGACCGGGCGGAGTTAGTGCTCCTCTGGTCTGAGAACCCACGCATGCCGCTTTATGAGCTCACGGCAAAGTTGAATAAGAGGATCGGCAAGAACATTAGCATGCACGTGGTCAAACATGAACTGCAGCGCCTGGGACTGGACCGCGTGTCGGAGCAAAAACTGGAAGCGTTAGCTTCGAGGAGCAAGTGATGCGGGAATTGGACAATGAGAAGGCCGGATGGGTGGTGGCACTGAGCTGGCTCACCGCTTTGGAGGAGACGGCGCGCGATTTCCACGGCACCAGGCCGCGCACCTTCTGCGAGCGTGCCTACGAGCACGCCGTGGACAACTACCTCTCCACCTTAGAAAATGACTATGGTTTCGCGGTGCGCAAGAGCGACTCTATCAAGGCGGCGCTGGACAACTACATTCAGATCGGCGTGCGCGCCAAGCTCTTCCGCGACGCCAGCCAATTCGAACTGCGCGAGGCGAATCCTAACCGGGTCGAGGTGACCGTCCACCTCTGCCCTTACGTGCAGAGCTGTAAGGAGCTGTTGAGCAGCGGGGCAACGCTGCGCGACCTCACCTGTGCTCGCATCGGTGCCTTCCGCGCCGCCGTGAAGTATTTGGCCAATATCGACTGCAGCTACAGCGTGACTGCCTTTGACGTTGAGGATACCTGCCATGGTGTCATCGAGCGAAAGTAGCCAGGAGGTGAGGGAGGCGATGAGCGGCTCCTCGCTGGAGGAATTGCTGCAGCAAGCGGTCGCCGGCGCGGACTGGCGCGACCGCCGCTTGGCAATCATCGCCCTTGGCTATTGCCGTGAACCCTCGGTGCAACAGCCAACGCTGGTCAAGACTTTGATCGGCTTGCTGCGCGACCCCTTGCCCGAGATCCAGCAGGCGGCGGTCATCTCCTTGGGGCGGCTTGGCGCCAGCGAGGCCATCGAAGAGCTCAGCAAGCCCCGCATCGTCAATTCCTTGGATATGCGCGTGCGCTGGTCGGCGATCTCTGTGCTCAGAACATTGGGCGACCATCGGGTCATTGAGACTCTCATTGCCGCGGCAGACGACGAGGAGTGGCTGGTGCGCAACGAGGCGCTCATCGGCTTGCAGCAGAAGGTGACCGACATTGTTGCCTCCACCGACGAAAACCTCGCGCGCATTCTCCTGCGCATGTTAGCCCTCAAGGAAGAGCCTGTGGTGAGCCTGGCAATTTCTGGCCTCGTGCAGATGGGCGAGCGCAGCATCGACATGGTGATCGAGAGCATGCGCAGCCCCAGCGAGCTGGTGCGCCGCAACGCCGCGCGCGTGTTGGGCGAAATGCGCAATCCCGAGGCAATCGAGCCTCTGGTGGCCGCCCTGAGCGACACCAGCGAGAAGGTCCATCAAGCTGCCAGCCAGGCGTTGGTGCGCTTTGGGCGCCTTGCCACCCATGCGCTGCTGCGCGCCCTCGAACACGAGCGGAACAAGACGCCGCTGCGCACCCTCATCCTGACGCTGGGCGAGATCCGCGATCAGGCGGCCGTGCCCCATCTGGTCAAACACCTGAGCAGCAGCTACTTCACCGTGCGTGGCGCAGCCATCGCTGCCCTCAAGCCGTACGGCACCGCCATTGTGCCGCATCTTCTGAAAATGCTGGCTGTCAACGAGAGCGACATCAGTGACCTACTGGCCAGTGTCGCCGACGCCGACAACCCTACAGTGCAGGTCCGCGCCATAAACGCCTTGGGCAGTTTGGAAGAGCACCGCGCGGTACCGCTCCTGAAGAGGTTGGTGGCAGGCGAAAACCAAGAGGTGGCAGAGGCGGCACAAGAAGCCCTGGTCAAGATCGGCTGTGCTGCATGGGGCCGTTGCGGAGCGCTGGCCCTCTTGGGGGAAGTGGGAGATCGTTCGCTGCTGCCGGTCGTGGAAAGGTCTCTGCGGGACGACTCGACCAACGTGCGCCTGGAGGCGGTGCGTGCCCTGGGCAAGTTTGCCAGCGAGGAGGTCATCGCCACCCTTGGCCAGACGGCGCTCAGCGATCCAGACCCGTACATCCGCACCGAGGCCTTGCGCACCATCCGCTGGACTGGCATCTCCTCGACTGCCGCGGTGGATGTGGCCTTGAGTGCCCTATCCGACCCCGACTGGCAAGTCTGCACCCAGGCTGCCAGGCTTCTGGGGAATATCCGCGAAGAGCGCGCCATTCAACCGTTGCTGGCTGCCCTGCGCCACCAGAACTGGACGGTGCGGCAGAGCGCAGAGGACGCCCTGCGCAACTTTGGCACCAAGGCAGTGCCCGCGCTCATTGAAGCGCTCGACAGCGACGATTGGGTGGTGAGGCTGCGCGCAGCACGCGCCCTCGGCGAAATCGGCGACCCGCAGGCTATCCCGGCGTTGCAGCACGCCGTCGCCCGCCAAGACGAGCACCCCCGCGCCAAAGCCATTGCGCAGGAGGCGCTACAAAAGCTCAACGCTGCGCAGGTTCAGTCTTAAAGGCCGCCGGCCGGTTTCCCTTCTCTCGCGGCGTGGAGCCCGTTACGGGGTGAGGTACTGGAGGTCGCTGAAGCCTCTCCCAGCCTCATCGGTGATGCGGAAGTAGAAGCCCCATTCGCCGATGCGCTGGGTGCTCTTGAGCAGAACGACATTACGCCCCGTCTGCAAACGGACGGGGAGAGTCCACCCGTCGATACTTGTCCGGTCGGAGCCGTTTTGGTACCAAACCAGCCTTCCGTTGAGCCAGACCTTGAGGCCTGCGCGATAGCCGAAGCGAAGGGTGGTCTGTCTGGCAGTGGGAACGCTGAACTCCACGCGCGCGTAGGCCACCCCCTGCGCAGGCTTCTTCAGCATGGCCCACAGATCCACAAAGCCGTCGGGAAGGTCATCCTCCGCCACTCGCCATGACAGCGTCCCTTTTCCGTAGCGGACGGTCGGAGCAAAACTGGTCGACTTCTCGTCGATGAAACGGCGATTGAACCCATCCGTCCCTTCGAAGGGGCCGAGCACCAGCCAGTGAGCCTCCCCCGGGAAACCACACTCCCGCAGAATCGCATCCGCCTGTTCGTGCTCGCCTCTTCGCCGATGGACCACTGCAGCGCAAAGCTTCGCCCCTATCTCGTAGGAGCGATTGCCACTGCGCAAGGCAAAATCGGCGTAGCCGTGCGTCCAGGCAAGCAGGTCGTCGTCTGAAGCGGGAGAGTTGCGCAGTGCCTTTTCGTACGCCAGCCAGTACAGGGCCCCAAGGTCGGGCACATAGGTGAGCATCTTTGGGTCAAACTCGCCACTTGTTTTTGCCATTTCTCGCACGTATCCAAGGTAAATCATCATCGGCTGGACAGCGGCCAGGGCAATTGACAGGCCAGCCCCTCCGCCGCCGGTCATGCGCTGCGCCACGAGCTCCCCGAGTTCTCGCCCGTGCACGTCGAAGCGAAGCGCCATGACCACGCTCGACAGAAGCAGATTGGGATTTGTCATGACCTGGTCAATGTGCTCCCTCACGCCTGCGAACCACTCATCTTCGTATCGCCTGACGGTGGCAGCGTCCATCTGCTGCGTGCGTGCCACGTAAGGGCGGGCAAACGACAGCGGGTCCAGTCGTCGCAGCGAGTCGAGGTGCGCCAAGGCCTGCTCCCGTCTTCCCTGCAGCCCGCAGATCGCCGCACTAAGAAGGTGCGCATCCGCTTGCAACTCGGCAGTTGGTGCCACCGACTTGAATTCTTCGAGGAACTGTAGGGCCTGCTCATAGTGCCCCAGTTCAAAGTGGGCAATCGCGGCGTGCCGGGCACTGTGATAGAACCTGGGATTGATCTTGAGCGCTTTGCGGAACAAGTGCAGAGCCTTCTTGTTCTCGCCCATCATCAGGTAGATCTCCCCCATGCTGTCGAAAGGATTGGGCTCCTCGGGTGCCAGCTCTGCGTAGCGCTTCATGGCAGCGGCGGCTTGTTCATACCTTCCCAGACGAGCATAGGCGTAGGCCAGAGTGTTGTAGGCCAACTTAAACTTTGGGTCGATCTCAACCGTTTTTTCCAGCTCCTCGATGGCCCGCTCGTACCAGCCTATTCCATAGCTCCAGGAGCCAAGTCGGAAGTGCAGCATCTTGTCATAGGGAACCTCGGGGATCTCCCGTTTCAGGAGCTGGAAGGCCTCGCCGACGTTGCCGTTCAGCATGTGATAGAGCGCCAGCAGGCGCACCCGCTCTTTCTCCGAGGCGCGATCTGCGTGCCGCACCCCTGTGGCCAAGGCCTGCAGTGCTGCCTGCTGCTGGCCCAATTCCCCGTAGCAATAGGCCAATTGCAAGTAGGCCGAAGCAAAGGCCGAATCCAGCTCGATGGCTCTCTGGAACTCAGCCATTGCCTCCTGGAAGTAAAACTTGTTCTGCTGTTCAAAGCCCGCGATGTAGTGGCGATAAGCAAGCACCGAGCTGGTGGTGACGTCCGACACAGTCAGCGCGCGCTCGCGCGCCTCGCGCAGAGAGAGCTGCAGGCCCTCCTTCACTTTGCGCGTCAGCTCATCCACCATGGTGAAGACGCGTTCCAGGCCGGCGCCGGAGACGGAGTCGCTCTTCAGCAGCTCGCCGCGCTGGGCGTCATAGAGCTTGGCTTCGATGCGCAGCGAGTCGCCCCGCTTCTGCAGACTTCCGGTGAGCCACGCCTCTGCCTGTGCCTCGCGCGCCACAAGGGCGGCCACGCGCACGTCTGCCGAGGCATAGTCTTCCTTGCCAAGGCGACGAAGGATGTTGACCAACCCTTCATGACTGACCACGGTCAGCTGGTGCGATTGCGAAAGGTCGGCAATGAGCATGTCAGTTATGCCCGCACGTAGCCAGTCCAGGTCGCGGTCACCGGTGAGGTTGTCAAAATAGGTGACCAGAATCGTCTTGCGTTCACCGCTTGCCAATTGCAGGGTGGCCTCAGTGCGGCGGCGCATGCCTGGTTGCCTCGATTCGGTCGGCTCGGCAAGCTTTATCTTGCGCGGCTGCGGCTCCTTGGAGCAGACGACTGCAAGCAGAAGCATGCCGGACAGCACCACCATCAGCGGAAAGCGACGTTCACGCACTGAGCACCTCCTTGGTTCGACCGCCGGGCGCCGGGGGGCAACACGGAGCCTTCTACCCACGCTCCACCGCCCCGCAACGCTACACAGGCCTCCTCTCAGCCAACGCCCCTGTCACGCTCCAGCCGGAAGACGTTCCACAACTACGAGCGTAATGTCGTCGTGTTGAGCGGCACGGCCCGCAAACCTGCGCACCCGGCGCAGAATGAGCTTGCGCAGGCCCTCGGCGCTGCCCTGAGGGGCATGTGCCACCAGTTCAGAGAGCGTTTGTTGCCCGAACTGCTCCAGCTGCTCGTTCATGGCCTCGGTGACGCCGTCGGTGTAAAAGACCAAAGCATCTCCTGGAGCAAGCTTGGCCATGCATTCCCTGATGTTTGCATCGAAAACAGAAGCATCAGCCAGGCCAACGGCAATGCCTGGCGGCAACAGAGCTTCCACCTGCCCATTGGCGCGGCGGAGCAGGACCTTGTCGTGGCCGGCGCGCGCCAGGCGAAGCCTTCCGCTGTCAAGCTCGATGATGCCATAGACCACGGTGGCAAAGACCCGCGGGTCAAGGCGCCTGCGCAACTTGCGGTTGAGCTCGCAGAGCAGCCGGGCGGGCGAGGCGTACGCAGTACTCAGTGCGACCACAATGCCCTTGAGTTCCGCCATGTAAAAGGCGGCCGACGTTCCTTTGCCGGTGACGTCGGCGATGACGACGCCAAGTCTTGTCGGGCCAAGCTCCAAGTAGTCGAAGTAGTCCCCTCCCACCTCGGTTGCCGGAAGGCAGATGCCGTCCACCTCCCAGCCGGGCAGCCGCGGCTTGGTCTGGGGAAGCAACTTTCTCTGCACATCGCGGGCAATCTCCAGCTCGCGCTGTAGCCTGTGCTGTTCCGTGAGGCGGAGGTGGAGCAAGGCGTTGTCGATGGCCAAGCCTGCCTGGGTTGCCAGAACTCTCAGAAAGCGCCGGTCCCGCTCGCTGTAGTCGTCCCTGTCCTTGGGCGGGGCCAGGGCCATGAGGCCCACCAGTGCATCCCGTGCCCAGAGCGGCACCAGCAGCGCGCACCGTTCTGGGCGCAGGCGCCGCGTCAACGCCCGCAGTGCGCCTGCGGCCCGACCATCGCCTGCCACAGCAGCCCAGGGCGTTGGCTCCGTCTGCCTCATCAGCTCCGGGGCCTGGCTGAGGTCGATGCATGGCTCCCCCACGGCGAGCTCGCCGCGTACGGAGTCCCACACAGGGCAGAAGCGACCGGGCAGCTCTCCTTCGCTCACCAAGAGTATCGCGCGGCGCGCGCCGCTGCTCGCCTGCATGCCTTCGGTGGCCAATTGTGTGACCCGCCGCAGTTCGAAGGTAAAGCCCAGCTCGCGCGTCAGGCGCTCGATGGCATCTTTTTCGCGCAGCCCCAGGAGCATGGTGTTAAAGGTGCGGGCCAACTCGCCGATTTCGTCGCCGGCGCGCACCCGCACCTCACGGCTCAAATCGCCTGCCGCAATCCGCCGCATCGCCTCGGCCAACCTGCGCAGCGGCGTGACGATGCGGTAGCTCATGGCCGCCGAAGTGACCACCCCCAAGGCAGTGAAGACCGCCAAGAGGAGAAAGTTTGTCAAACGTTTGCGGCGAAATGCATTGTTCAGCTCCACCAGGGAGAAGCCAACCTCGACGGTGCCGTAGGAACGCGTAGCGTCACGAATCTGCACCGGCACGCTCCCCAGGTCTTCGCGACTCTCCTTGGCCACCGCCCCTTGCGAGAGCAGAGACACCACCTCGCGTTCTTCCTCCCTGGTGAGGAGCGCGCGGCCGCCCAGGTCCACCCAGTCACGGTTCAAAGCGTGGGCAGCCAACGAATCGTGCTCATCGAAGATGGCGATGTAGACAAGGTCGCGACTAAAATCGGCGCGGATGAGATTGTCGATGTAGCTTTGATAGACGTACCACCCCTCGGCTTCGGCAAAACGCACCGAAGCAATCTGCTTGGCCAGGCGCTCGATGCGCTCTTCGACCTCGCGCCTTTCCGCGCGGAGTTCGCGGTAGCTGAAGAAGTAGCTCACCGAAGCCATGATGGCCACAACCAGCACCACCACCGCTAAGGTGATCTTTACCCAGAGGCTTTGCAGGCGCCTCATCCGCTAATCCTTGATGGCCACCAGGGCAATTTCCACTGCCGCCCCCTTGGGCAGGCGCGCTACCTGCATGGCACAGCGCGCCGGTGGGTCCTTGGGAAAGTACTCCGCGTACACCGCGTTGATGCCCGGATAGTTGGCGATGTCATCCATGTACACGGTGGCGCTCACCACGTCGCCGAAATCCATCCCCGCCGCCTTGAGCACGGCACCCAAGTTGTCCAATACCCGCCGCGTCTGCTCCTCGATGCTGCCGGTGAGGAGTTGCCCAGTGGCCGGGTCGATGGCAATTTGCCCCGAAGTGAACAGCATGTTCCCCACCTTGATGCCTTGGCTGTAAGGCCCGATGGCCGCGGGGGCTTGAGCGGTGGCAATCACCTGCCGGCCAGCCGGAGCAGGTCCCTGGGGCCGACAGCCGGCGACCAGCGCGAGTGCAACGATTACTGCCCAATAGGTGCGCACTTTTTCCTCTCCTCTCCTGTTGTTCCACACGGACGTTGCGCTACCTCTCCCTGCAGGCAAGGCGTGGCGCCGGCAGAGAAGCGGCTGCGGAAAAACGCCTCCATGCTCCTCAAGCGTGGACGCACGATCTCATGCAGAATTGCTTCCTTGGCCGGAAGGGCGATGATCGATCCTCCTGCCGCAACAACCCTGTTCACCGCGGTGGCAAGGTTGCGCAAACGGACAAAAGACCAGTAGTCTCGCTGGTCGCCACTCAGGGGATAGACTGACTCGTTACACAGCAGGGGGTCTACCTCAGGTGCGAGGGCTCCACTTGTCACCGCGCGCTGCCACTCAGGCGTGCCAGGTATGGGCGAAAAACAAGCCAGGCACACCCTGGCGCCAAGCCGCGCCACAAACAGAATGCTCTCCACCACCTCTTCGGCCTTTTGTCCCGGCAAACCCATGAGCAGGTAGACGCCGATGTCCCGGCGCCGGAACCCTGCCTGGGCCAAAGCATCCAGCGCGCGGGCCAGGTCCTCGCCGCTGACCTTGCCGCTCATGTCCTTCTGCCTGGCCTCATTCACCGTCTCGAAGCTCAAGCGCAGCGTGGCAAAGCCGGCCTGTCGGAGCAGCCTGGCCAGTTCCCGGTCCACAGCCCTGGGCTGTACGCCGTTGGGCGTGTGAAACTGCGCCTTCACTCCGCGGCGAAGCACCAGCTCCAATAGCGGCTTGATGTGCTCATCGGCGCGCAGGAACAGGGCATCGTCGTAAAAGGCAATGTGTCGGGCGCCCCGGCCCACCCAATGCGCAATCTCATCGACGACCGCCTCCGGCATTCGCTGGGCAAAGCCTTCCGTCAACAGAGCCGACGCACAGAAGCTGCAGCGATAGGGACAGCCCCGCGAAGTAAGAACCGCTACCGCCTCCAGCTCTGGGTAAAGGTCGTAAGCAGGATATGGCAGCTCATCAAGGCCTCCGTAGCGGGCCTCCGGAAGCTCGGCAGCGCAAAGACGATTGACCACCTGCACCACCGCGTTCTCGCCGGGGCCTTGCACCAGCGCCTCCGGTGCCAGAGTCTGCTGTGCGTGTTCCGGACAGAGCGAGGCGTAGATCCCGCCAACCACCACCGGCACACCCGGGAAGGCCTCGCGGAGGATGCTCACCGTTTCGGCAAGGCCAGTGTACCAGTAGGTCATCCCGGAGGTCACCAGAATGGCATTGGGCCTGGCCAGCCCCCTGAGCTGGCGGGCAAAGACCTGCACGGGCATGCCGCAACGACAGAAAACCCGCGGCACATGTCGCACCACCGCAGGCTTGGCGATCGGTTGGCGGAAGAACTTGCCAGTGCCATCGCCCCGCTCGCGCAGAGGACCCACTGCTACCGCCACCGCCGGATGCCGGCGGTCCATGCAGTCGACCAGCGAGAGTGTGCAACCGGCGTCCCGCAGCACGCTTCCCACATAAAGCAGACCCAACGGCCTTGCCCAAAAGTCATAGGCGGCAAAATCGTGGATCCACGGATTGACCAGCAGTATGTGCAACCGTCGTCGCACCATTGTTCCGCAGTATAACTGGCGAAGTACCTTATCTCACGACACACCTGCCCATGGCGCATCCCGCCTGGGTGATAAGGCGATACAAATAGAGACCACGCGGCAGAGAGGTCTGCCACTCCGTCGTGTGCCAACCTGGCTCCTGCCACTGACCATGGATCTGGCCGACCTGTTGCCCACGGACGTTGAACATCTCCAGTGTCACTTCCCCCGGGGCCGGCAGGTAGTACGAGAAACACGTCTTCCCGAAAAAGGGATTCGGGAAGTTGTGCACCAGCAGGTGCGTCTGCGGGAGAGGTGCCAACTTGGCTCCCACCGCTGTCACCACCTCATGTCGGGCCAAATCGTAGCGGTCGCCACTGGCCAAAAAGTGGAGCCGCGCCCCCACGATGCCTGGCACATTGGTCCCGGCTGGCACGCCAGTATGCGTGGCGGTCGAGGTGTCCAACACATAGGCCAACACATCCACTGTCACAGTGCCGCTTGCGTCCATGGTGCACGTGCTATTGTCGCCCAGGTAAAGGGCGGTATACCCCGGGTTGGTTGCCACACCCCACTGGCCGCCAACGATACGGTTCGGGGCAAAAGTGCGGTTGTTCCACACCTTGGGGACAAGCACCGCCTGCGGCACCAGTCCTCGACCAGGTCGTTGCCCAAGGCGTCCGTAGAAAGCGTTGTTCTGGCCGCTGGTGAGATTGGTGATCACCACCTCCCCCATTTCGGCAGTGCTGTCGGCCCCGCCGTACAGGAGCAGGGGCGTAAAGACACCGGGTTGCGCCGGAGCGGGCAACGGACGCAGATACGGGCCTGGGTCAATGAGGGTGCGGGTGCGCAGGTCGTAGACGGCTCCCCAAATGAGCTGGTCGAAATGGATGTCGGTGAACGTCACCGGCCGGTTCGGCTCGCACACAATGCGCGAATTCCCGCTGCGGTAAAGAATCGTCACCGAGCCCACCCCGTAGGCCACCGCGGTGAGGTCTGGATTGATGCACAGCGCCGTGCTCTCGTCCACCCCTATGGCCGTCAAGCAAGGTTGGGCGTAATCCTGGATGCGCCGTGCCAGCATAGGGACCAGCCGCCCGAGGCGGGCGCGAGTCTGAAAGTGCGAATCGGTGAGCACGCCCGGCAAAATGTCCAGAAAGTCATCGGTGAAGTGAATGCGCGAATAGTAGGGGTTGTAGGCCGCATACTCGGGATAGGCGGTGCCATAGGCGGCGTCGAACACCACCTCGCCCAAGACTGCCAGCCCGGCGCTGGTCCCACCTATAACGCCACCGCGCGCAAAGACCTCCTCGATAGCCTTCTCCACCAGGGTTCCCCTCCAGGTAGAGACATAGTCCCACTGGTCGCCCCCTTCGATGAAGATGCCTGAGGCAGAGACCAGCTCGCGGTAAGTGGTGGAGTCGTTGGCGCTGGCGCGCGTGGCGATTTGCAAGGGGTGGCTACTGGCGGCCGCGCCCCACGCTTTGAAAGTGGCCGCGTAGCTGGCAGCAGTTTCGTCCACGTCGATGTTGATGATCTTGCCGGAGTCGGCCTGCTGGACAAACCAACGAAAGACTGGGTAGGCCCACGCACCCCGATCGTCGCCACCACCCATCAGCAAGAGCGCCCCTTGAGCGCAGGCCGGGGCCTGCCAGCTGAAAAGCGCCATGGCCACCCCCACGAGTTGCCCCAAACAGAGGACGCAAGGCAAGCGGCAGCAACGACGCTTGCTCGCGCGTGTCATTGGCCAAAAGATCCTCCGCACATAGCCTCCAATTCTCAGTCCCACGCCTGGACGACGAGCTCGGCCACTGCCTCCAGAAAGCGCCGATCGTGCTCGTCGAATGCAGCCAACTTGTGCGAATCGATGTCCAACTCGCCAAGGACCTGCCCGTTCTTCAATAGTGGCACCACGATTTCCGACTTGACATGGACGCTGCAGGCCAAATAGTTCTGCTCCTTGGCCACATCTTGCACCACCACGGTCTTCTGTTCGGCCGCCGCCCGTCCACATACCCCTTTGCCAAAGGGGATGCGCACATGCTCGGTGGGCGCACCGGCGAACGGTCCGAGCACCAAGAGGCCAGGTTCCTCTTCCACCAGGTAGAATCCCACCCAGTCGTAGTGTTCCACCTGGTTTTTGAGGAGGTTGGATATGGCCTGCAGTTTTCGCCTCCTCTCCCCCGGCCACTCGACGATGGTGGCAACGGTGCGGAGCAGGGCTGCCAGGTTCTGCGGCAGCGGGGTCGCCCCGGTGCTTGACGTTCGTTGCTGCAGCTCGTCCCAGTAGCGCATGGCCCGCCGCAGGTGGGGAATGGTAATCGAACCGCCCACCACCAGGCCGATGGCCAATGCCTCCTCCACTTCCTCGCTGCTCACCTGCTCCTCGTAGCAACGGATGAGATGGTAGGTCACACAATCGTCACAGCGCAGCACCAGGGAAGCAACCAGTCCCATGAGTTCCTTCATCCGCCCGGGCAGCCTGCCTGGGCGATAGACCTGCCCATCCAGGCTGAAGAAACGCCTCGTAGCCAGGCCAGCGTATTTCATGACGATATCGTTGAGCAGTTGCCTCTCCTGTTGGAAACGGGCAATTGGATCCTCCGGCATAAGAGTACTCCTCGATATTTCCATTCGCCCGTCATCCGGCCGGTGGTGGCGGGCTTGTAATCAGCTGGACGGACCCTCGCCGCGCCACCTTTAGCCCATAACCCAGAACTGAGGAGGCCACGCAAAGCATGCCCAGCACCGTGAGCAGCTCTGGCTTCTCCTCGGGCAGCAACAACCAGCTGAACAGCGCACCAAACACCGGAATGACGAACTTCCACAGGTTCAGCTCCGACACCTTCGCCCCGGGCATGGTGAGCAGCGAAAACCAGACCGAGAAAGCCACCGCAGAGAGCAGGGCCAACCAGAGCAAGGTGCCCCAGAATGGCCACGGCAGAGCCAGCCGAGGCGGGCCCTCGATGGGAAGCGACACGGCCAACAGCACCGCACCACCGAGCAGAAAGTGCGCCGCGCTCAGCGCCACCGGGTGTACGCTGCGCCTGTCACGGGCCACTAGCACGTTGCCCACCGCGGAGAAAACAGCCCCGAGCAGCAGCAATACGACACCAAGCAGCTCCCACAACCCGGCCGCAGTCCACGGTTGGCGACTCAGGCTGATGATGCAAATGCCGGTCATCCCGCCGGTGATAGCCGCTGCTTTGGGGAGCGTCATCTCGTCGTTGTCCATGGCAAAGTGGGCAACCACCGCCGCCACCAATGGCGAAGAGCCCACCACGATGGCCCCCAGCGCCCCTGATACCAGCGTCATGCCCACGAAGAACGAGGCATAGAGCAACACCGACTGGAAGAGCGTCACCAAGAGCACCGTGCGCAGGCCCCGGCGCAGCTCGGCCAAGGCCCGCGCATGTCCTTTGACCAACGGCAGCAGAAGCGGCCCGGAGAGCAAAAAGCGCATGCCCGCGAACGACAGGGGACGCACGAAACCCAGACCGTACTTCACCCCAACAAAGGCCGTGGACCAGAGCATGCATGCGCCCAAGGCAAGCAGTGCCACGCGCGGCCAGGACTTGGGCACAGGCTCATGAGCTACCATTCACAGAGACTCCGTTAGATGGAGGCAGCGCCATCTCCATCCCCTCGGACACCGCAAAGCACGATAGCTGTGGTTCCACATCCCGAACAATGCGGCGACACTCCTCCACTATCTGCTCCAGGGTGTGATCGGTCCGGTCCTGGTTGTGGTGAAAGAGCCCAAAGGCTTTGGCCTTGGCTTCCATGGCCAGGCGCAGCGCGTCGGTGAAGGCCGAGTGTCCCCACTTGCTCCGGTGCGCGTACTCCTCCGGCGTGAACTCGGCATCGTGGATGAGCAGGTCCGCACCCACGCAGGCTTGGACGTACGCGTCGAAATCAAGGCCGCCCGGGTGGCGATGCGCAAGCTCATTGTCGGTCAAAAAGACCAGCACTCGCCCTTCTTCCTCGAACTTGTAGCCCACGCCCATGTTCGGGTGGCTCAAGTAGATGGGGCTCACCCGCATTGAGCCGATCAGGAAAGGCTGGGTGTCCACGCTGTGGAAGGACAGGTGCGCCTTGAACATGCTGAGGTCCACGGGAAAGGTCGGGGCGCGTAAGGTGTCCGCAAGCAACTCTTGCATCGAACTCCGCTCAAAGGGGCAGCCGTAGACCTGCAGGGTTGCCTCCTCGTCGTACACGGGACGGAAAAAGGGCAGACCCAGCACGTGGTCAAGATGGACATGGGTAAGGAGCAGGCGGTAGCTCTTCTCGCCGCGCGCCAAGAGCTGGTGGCCAAGGCGGCGGATGCCTGAACCAGCATCCACGATGACCGTCTGGCCGTCTGCCGTCTGAATTTCCAAACAGGTGGTGCTCCCCCCGAAGCGCAAGTATTCACTCCCTGATACGGGGATCGACCCTCGTGCGCCCCAACAGCGGATCTTCATCCTCTCTACTCCTCATCGCGATGCCAAAGCAGCCCAGACTATCGATAGACACGCTGAGCAAGCACCCGGCCATTGCCGTCAAAGGGCACCCCTTCCAGCTCCAGCAACGCTCGTTTGATAGCCAGCCCGCCTTGGAATCCACCCAAGGTCCGGTCCGAAGCAACCACCCGGTGGCAGGGGATGACCAGCGGGAACCGGTTGCACGCCAAGGCTCTTCCCACCGCGCGCGCTGCCCCAGGGCGCCCCACCCGACGGGCGATGGCGCCGTAGGTGCTCACCCAGCCGCGGGGAATCTGCCAGTCGGCAAGGAGTACGCTTTTCTGAAACGGGGAACAGTGGTCCAAGGCCAGCAGCCCCAGCGGGAGCCGAATCTCTTCGCCGCGAAGGAAACGTTGCAGAGCACTGCCCAGCTCATCGACCTGCGCACAATGTCTGTGCTCGGCGCCGGGATAGGTGGCCGACACGGCCTGCCGGGCCGCACGTTCCTCCTGAGGCAAAAAGATTCTGAGCACCTGCGGTCCCGCTGCAGTCTCCTGCCAGACCATGGCCACGGTGCCCATTTTCGTCGTCACCAGCGTGTGCGCAAATTCCTGCATCGATCCTTTTCTTTCTACCTCTGCCACATCGCCGAAGCCTGAACAGACTGGTCGCCGCAGCTGCATCGCTCAGGACAAAAGCTTTTCCGCTGCCGCCATGATCCGCTCCGCAGAGGGCAACGTCTGGGCCTCGAGCGCCCGCGCATAGGGGATGGTCTCCTCGGTACACACGCGGGCAAATCGTACTGCAAGCCCTGCCTCCAGAGCGGTGGCTGCCAGTTCGCCAGAAAGACCGAACTCCTTGTAGTCTTCGTCCACCACCAGCAGCCTGCCGATGTGCTGCAGCTGGCGACAAACCGTTTCGCGATCGAGGGGACGAACGCACCTCAGGTCCACCACGCCTGCCGCAACTCCTTGCTCCGCGAGGGCCGCGGCAGCCTGCAAGGCTTGATGCACACCAAGGCCAACGCTGACAATGGTGAGGTCCTTTCCTTCGCGCAGCACTGCAGCTTTGCCCGGTTCCAGGGGTTTCCATCGCCTCGGGCCTCGCGCCTCCGCCCCAGCCTTGGGCACCTCGAAGTGCACCGTCACCCGGCCTCCACCTCCCAAAAAGTCCAGCCACCTCTTCGAGAGCATCTTGTGCTCGAGAAACACCACGGGTCTGCCATAGGCCAGAGCGCCAAGCATGAGACTGCCGGCGTCCAAGGGATTGGAAGGCACGACCACCGCCAACTCCGGAATGTGGGCAAGCCACCCCCACAGGCTCTGCTCGTGTTGGCCGCCGTCGCCGTAGCCTCCGCCGCAGGTAGCACGTACCACCAGCGGCACGGGCCACCTGCCGCCCGACATGGCCTCGATCTTTGCCGCGTGGTTGACCAATGCATCTGCCGCCACGGTGACAAAGTCCACGAGCATCACCTCCACCACCGGACGCAGGCCGGCCATAGCCGCGCCGACGGCTGCTCCCACAAAAGCCGCCTCACTGATGGGCGTGGGCCGCACACGCCGCTCACCGAAGCGCACGTAGAGCTCGAGGTGGATGCTATGCACATCCTCGCCTATGAGCACGATCCTCTCGTCCTCGGCCATCGCCTGCGCCAGCGCGGCATCTATGGCTTCGGAAAAAGCGATGGTGCTCATCGCTGCCCGCTCCCCCCACCATCCCCGACGGCGAGAGCAACCGCGTACTTGATCTCCTTCTGCACTTCTTCCTCCAGCGCGCGCAAGCGTTGCGGGTCACCCGCAAGCTTCGCCCTGGTCTTTGCCACAGGGTCACGCCGATGCTGAGCCCGCGGGGCGGCCGCCTTGGCCACGATTCCCAACAGGGTGGCGAGCGCCGTCGCCCGTTCGCCTGCGCCAGTGCCTTTGCGCCCTGTGATGGCGCGCAGCGTTGGTGAGGCCATGTGGAGCAATCGTGCCGGGTCGTGCAGCCCCGCTCCCAGCAGGTGACCTTCCAGTCGGGAGCAGGTGGCCAGGAGGAACCATGGACCGTCCCCGCGCCGTGCCTGCGCGATGGCCTGTCCTGCAGCCTCCCAGACCGCCTCCACCTCCGTGCCATCGACGGTGGCGACCGGCATGCCAAATCCTTGTACCCGCTGCACCAAGTCGCCACCGGTCACCGTATCGCTCTTGGTGGTGATGGCCCAGGCGTTATGCTTGCAGACAAAGAGCACGGGGAGTTGCCACACCACCGCAAGGTTAAGCGACTCCAGCAACATCCCCTGGTTCATCGCCCCATCGCCGAAGAAGGCCACGGCCACCCGCTCCGGCCGAAGGAGCTGCGCAGCCAAGGCAAAGCCCACGGCCAGAGGAGCACCGGCCCCCACAATGCCTGTGCTGGCGGCAAGGTGTTCCGGCGAGAAGAGGTGCATGTGCCCTCCTCTGCCCGCACATAGTCCTCGGCAGTCACCGAGCATCTCCCGGAGAAGGTCAACCAGGTCAACACCCCGCACCACCAGGGGCGGCGTGCCACGGTGGTCCAGGGCCATGGCGTCCCCCTCGCGCAAGTGAGTGACCACGCCCGCGGCCACGCCCTCTTCGCCGATGCCGAGATGCATCTCGCCGGAGATTCTGCCCTGCTCCCACAGGCGCTTGACCTCCTCCTCGAAGCGCCTGCTGCGCAGCATCTGCCGGTAAAGAAACCAGAGGTCAGCGGCCATCATGGCCTCCTTGCCAAGGTTCCCCGGGTGCCTGACTTGCCCATGAGAGGCGCGCGGCTACGCGCTTGCGTCCCGGGGTAGAAGAGCCTGGTTCCTGGCGGGCAACAAGATCTCGCTGTGGCGGTCTCATCACTGTAGCCCTGCCAGACCCTGGATGTCGAGATTGGTCAGTCCCGCCTCCCGGGTCCACGCGACCGCCTCTCGGTACTCCTCGACGGTGAGGCGCCGGGCAATCTCCGGGTAGGAAAAGGCCTTGTACATGGGCCGATACTGCGACATGATGTTCACATAGGTATCCTTGGGCAGATGAGCAGCGATCCACTCCACCACTTCCTTGGTGCCGGCGACGCGATTGGGCATCACCAGGTGGCGGATCATCAAGCCACGGCGGATCAGTCCATCCGGGCCCGGTCGGGCCACGCCCACCTGGCGGTGCATCTCCAAGAGCGCTGCCTTGGTCACCTCAGGGTAGCTTTCTGCGCCACTGGAGTACTTGGCTGCCATCTTGCCGCTGGCGTACTTAAAGTCCGGCAGGTAGATATCCACGATGCCGTCCAGTTGCCGCAAAATCTCTACCCGCTCCCAGCCGCACGTGTTGTATAGCAGGGGCAAGCGCAGACCTTGCGCCGCGGCGATGTCCAGCGCCTTGAGGATGTGCGCTGCATAGTGGGTGGGGGTGACCACGTTGATGTTGTGGCACCCCATTTCTTGCAGCCGCAGCATCATCTTCGCCAGTTCATTGATCTGCCTGACCTCGCCCTCCCCTTCCTGGCTAATCTGCCAGTTGATGCAGAACACGCAGCGCAGGCCACAGTTGCTGAAGAAGATGGTACCGGAACCGCCCTTGCCGACGAGCGGCCGCTCCTCTCCGAAATGGGGATGGAAGGAGGCTATCTGCAACTCGGCAGATGCCCGGCAAAAGCCGCGTTCGCCTTCCAGCCGGTTGAGCCCGCACTGGCGCGGGCAGAGGCGGCAGCTGCGCATGATTTGCCACAGCCTCTCCGCGCGGGCAGCCAGTTCCCCACTGCGATGAAGCTGCAGGTAAGCAGGCCGCCATTCCTCTGAGCCGCGCTCACTGCTGCCACGGTTCCGGCACCCACCTGGCATGAACATGGCGAGAGCCGGCCCGCCAAGCTTTCCCAGCCTCGCCATACAGAACGCGGCACATGTGGCGAGGAATCCCCTTCGCGAAAGCACAATGCTCACCTCCCTTCGACAGGACGGCCTCCTGTGGGCACAAGCGCGGATACCTGCGCGTCCAGCCCCAACCTGATGTAGATGGGCTGTATGACCTTGCGCAGGCGGGGGAGGTGCGAGTGCGAGGCTATGGCCAACAGAATGCAGCAGCCGCCACCGGCGGCAAGAGTGGTCGGTGCTCCCAAACGGCTGGCGACTGCGCCGGCCAGCAGACTGCCCAGCGGCACCATCCCCATGAAGGCCATGGTGTAGAGGCTCATCACCCTGCCGCGCTTGTCATCGTCGGCGATGGTCTGTATCATGGTGTTGCAGGAGGCCATGGTTACCATCATGCCAAAGCCGGCGACCACCATCAGTCCATAGGACAGCCAGGCCATGCGCGACAGAGCCACCCCCACCAGGCCTGCTCCGAACGCGCAGGTGGCGCGCACGATCCATCGACCCAACCCCACGACGGTCTTGCGCCCGGCAAGCGTCAGGGCGCCGAGCAACGCCCCGATGCCGGCAGAGCCCATGAGAAACCCCAGCGTGTGCGGACCCCCGTGGAGAACGTCGCGGGCAAAAATCGGGAGCAACACCGGATACGGCATCCCCACAAGGCTCACGATGCTCAGGTAGAGCACAATCGCGCGAATGGGCTCTGTGCGCGCAGCATAGCGCACGCCATCCACCAACCCGCGCAGGATGGACTCACCTCGCGGCGCCCTCCGCCCCGGCCGCACGCGCATGGCCAGCAGCGCCACCACCACCGCCAAGAAACTCAGCCCATTGATGACAAAACAGAGGCCCTCGCCGGTGGCCGCGATGAGCAGTCCCGCTATGGACGGCCCGATGAGGCGCGCGCCATTGAACATGGAGGAATTCAGCGCAATGGCGTTTGCCAAGTCCTCCCGGCGCTCCACAAGGTCCAAGACAAAGGCCTGGCGCGTGGGCGCGTCCAAGGCATTCACGATGCCGACAAAAAGGCTCAGCGGCACAATCTGCCAAAAAGCCACCACTCCCGTGAGGGCCAAGACGCCCAGGGCTAACGCCTGCACCATCGCCAAAAGTTGCGTCAGGATCAGCAATTTCCGCCGGTCAAAACGGTCGGCCAGTACCCCTGCCCAGGGAGTGAAAAGGAGTGCCGGCGCCATGCCGGTGAACCCGACGACCCCCAACAGGAAAGGCGAGTTGGTGAGTCGGTAGACCAACCAGCCCATGGCCGTCTGCTGGATCCAGGTACCGATGAGCGAAACACCCTGCCCGGCGAAGTACAGCCGGAAGTTGCGATGCCGCAGCGCGCGCAACATGAAGCGAAGATTGCTTCCTGCCCCTGCAGGGCCTTTTGTCACGTGGTCTGGTTCCATGCGTAGCGGTCCGATCAGGACGGACAGCAGCACAGAGGCTGCCCGTCGCAGCTACAGGAATTGCTCTTCCTGCCCCGCAAGGCGTCCAACATCAGCGCTGCTGCACACCCCACGCCCGCACGCACGCTGATCGCCCCAAGGGCGCAATTCCGATAGCACGCCCCACACTCAATGCAGCGTTCGGGGTGGCGCAGCTCTGCAATCTGCTCTCCCTGGGCGAACACCCCGTGCGGGCACACGATGCTGCACAACCCGCAGCCAGTGCACAGCGCGGGCTCGTAATGCAAGGTGGTAGAAGTGTAGACGCTGTCGAACATGTTCTCTCCAGGTCATGCGCCTTCCGTTATGACAAGAGGCGGATCACCCCCATTGCCAATGCTCCTACGACCGCCAGAAGCGCCATGGCCGCCATTATCGGCACGTAGCGAAATATCTCTCGCTCCACGCCTGTCCTGGAGGTAATAGGCGTGGCCCCCGTGAAGTTGAGGGCCAAGAAGGCGGTCACTGCCGCCATGCCCAATCCGGTGATGACCAGCCATGCAAGATGCACCGCCACTTGCCCCGACATGCGCAAATCCCGCATCAGCCCAGCAGCGAGTGGCAGCCAGGCGAGTATCCCCAAAAGGAAGCCCTTGGTGCTAAAGTTAGGCGTGGGCAGCCACGGCAGCAACAGCGGAAAGAGCACCGTACCGGCCACCACAGAGGCCGGTGCCGCCAGAGCCACCAGCCAGCCTCCTGTCAGCCACAGCACCGTGGCTGCCGCTAACATGGGCAGCAGACAGTGCACGAGCTCCACCGGTATGAGCACCGCGCGATCGGCGATAGTGAACCTCACCCGCCGCATCTCGGGTGTAGCCACCCCTGCGTCCAAGTAGGCGGGAAGATCTGCCGCCCCCACCGGCCCAAAGTCTACCACGAAACCGGTGCGCGCCGTTACCTCGTGCGCCGCCACGCCACTGGCGGCCAGTTGCGGCAAGATGAGCCGCCGGTGGCACACCACCTCGGCCAGACTCACCGCCGCCATACGTCGCACCAATTCCTCAGTGCCGAAGGTCCCCTTGCCCGCCGCGCACCACACGTTGATCCCGTCGGTGTCCACTACGAGAATATACGCGTCCCTGCCTCGCAGGGCGGCACGCAGCGCATCAAAACTGAGCGTATAGTTGGCCGTCACCAGCACGGGCGAGCGGGGAGTTGGCGTACTCAGCGCATACAACCCCGGCTCCACGCGATGCCGGTGCCGCCGCACTCCCCAGCGCGCAAGAAAGTGATCAGGGCGGTTGGCCCAGGTGATGGTGCTTGTGGTCCGGCGGATGAGGCTCTTCTCAGACACGGTTGCAACCTCTTCTCTCAGTTTCAATAGTCCAAGTTGCTCGCACCCTCGCCCCGCTGGTCCCCTCGGTCGTACTGGTTGTGAAAAGCTGCGGCCACGCTCTGCCCCAGTCCGTCGAGCAGGCCGTTGTACCCAGGCGCATGCCTTCGCTCCTGGCCATGGTGGCAGCCGTGTGAGCCTGCGCCCGTCGGCTGTCGCATATGGGCATGCCGGCACCCTCCAGGGAAGATCAGCCGAGTCCCTTCCCTCACCGCAGGCCGGGAATCAGATCCACGCCCGCGAAACACGCCCAGTGGGTGGCCAAACCGACCAGGATCGCCCAGAGCATGCTGGCCAGGGTGCCGACCAGATAGTATTCCGCGAACTTGCGGTTCTTCAGCTTCTCGAACCTGGTAATCGACTTGGCGGTCAGCACCAGTCCCAGCGCTGTGTACTGGCCGAGGAGGACGAAGGTGACCGTCAAGGCCCTTTCCAGTGCGCCAATGAGCGCCCCGGCGCCCGGCACTCCCCCGCGCGCCGCAATCTGCAACCTTCCCAAGACGGCGACCACCACGTAGTGCCCGACATAGATGGCCACCAGGTAGCCCAGGGCGCAGACCGCCCCTTGGGTGAGAACACGCGGCAGGGACATGTCAAGTCTCAGCACTTTACTTTCAAAAATCAAGGCCTGCAGCTTGACGAGCCGCCAGGCGGGAGAGCAACGTCCCCGCGATGCGTTCCCCTTCCAGCAGGGCGTCCCATTTTGCCCCGCGCAGCACTTGGGAGACCGCCTGCTTTGAGACCCCAAAATGCCTGCCCACCTCTTCGTAGGTCAGCTCTGGCTGCGTGCGATAGAAGCGAGCCATCTCCCTCTGGCGGATGGTCCATCGTTCCTCGAGTGCCTGGATGAGCCACAGCAGGGCATTGATGGCCAGCACGCCGTCGGAGGCGCGGTCGTCTGCCTTGAGCAGGATGTTCCGTTGCTGGCGCTTGCAGGTGTTGAGGGCATCTCTGGCGCGGTAGAAGGCGGTGCCGCGCATTCCGGCCTCGTCGTCGGCCAGCCTTTCCACCTCACCGATGCCCACGCCACAATAGAGCGGGATGGGCGCATGCACGCGCAGGTACAGGCAGACCGCGTAGGCTTGCGAGGCGTCGCGCAGTGCCCCCTGGAACTCGTCGCCCACCGTGGTGCGAAACGGCAGCAGCACGTGGGCGGCGAAATGCCTGTTCACGTCCGCCAGAACTGTGGTGAGCTTGCCAAAAACCTCTGGCCAATTCTCCAGCTGTCGCGACTTTTGCACGTCGCCGATGATCACACAGTGCTCCATTGCTTCCTCCGGACTCTTTGCCATGACCCCACTCAAGCACGGCGCAGTACCCGTCCAGGTAAGCAGCCGGTATGTTCTCCTTCGCGGATGACCAGGCGTCCATTGACGACGACGTGGTGGATGCCCACCGGGTATTGGTGGGGGTCCGTGAAGGTCGCCCGATCAAGAATTGTCTGCGGGTCAAAGACCACGATGTCGGCAAAAGCTCCCTTTGCCAGCACCCCGCGCTCCGGCAGGCCGAAAACCTGCGCCGGCAGGGACGTCACCCGCCGGATAGCCTCTGCCAGCGGCAGAATCTTGCGCTCGCGCACGTAGTAGCCAAAATATCTGGGAAAAGTCCCGTAGAAGCGTGGGTGGGGATTGCCCCTACCCCGAACTCCGTAGGGAGCGACCGCCTCGCCGTCGGAGCCGACCATAGTCAAGGGGAAAGAGAGCACCCGCTCGGTGTTCTCCTCGCTCATGGCAAAGCCGCACATTGCCACCTTTCCTTCGGCGTCGATGAGAAGCTGGCGTACTACCGCGCACGGGTCCGTGTGCGGCTCCTCGGCCAGCTGCGCCACGGTTTTGCCCTGTGCGGCTTGATGCTGGGTTCCCGCCACCCTGGTAATCAGCACTCTGTCCCACGAGCCCAGGGCGGCCACCCTCTCCTCCAAGTGCGAGCGCATCTTTCGCCACTGCACCTCGTCTTTGAGGCGCGCGACAAACTCCTCATCGCTCCCTGCCCGGGCCCACATGGGGAACATCAGTTTCAGGGTGGTGCCGTAGGCCGTGTACGGATAGCGGTCGCAGTGCACGCGCAGACCGTGTTCATGCACCTCCGCCAGCCGTTCTAAGAGTCGGGGCGTCTTGTGCCAGTTGCGTTGTTGGCAGGCCTTGAGATGCGAGAGCTCAAGAGGCACATCCGCCCGCGAAGCAATCTGAATGGCCTCCTCAAGGGCTTCTTCCACCTGTACATCTTCATTGCGCATGTGGGTGGCGTAAATGCCGCCGTATTCCTTCACCACCACGCAGAGGTTCGCGATCTCTTCTGTGCTGGCAAAGCAACCCGGCGTGTACTCCAGCCCGGTGCTTACACCGATGGCCCCTTGCTCCAACGCCTTCCTCACCTCGTTTCGCATTGCCTCCATCTCCTGGGAGGTCGGCGGTCGATTGTCGAGCCCCATCACTGCGGCGCGCACCGAGCTGTGCCCCACCAGGGTCAGGTAGTTGACGGCTATCTTTTGCCGCTCCAGCCTGGCCAAGAACCCGTCGGCATCTTCCCAGTCAGGATCGATCTCGAACTCCTGGCGGATCTCCTCCCGGGTGGTATCCGCCACTGGCCCCCGCAGCGGAAACGGGCTTGCCCCACAGTTGCCGGAGATCTCGGTGGTCACCCCCTGGCGGATCTTGCTTTCGGCCTTTGGATTGACCAGGAGCCCGACGTCGGTGTGGCTGTGCACGTCAATAAAGCCCGGCGTCACCGCCAAGTTCGCGGCTTCCACCACTGTGCGCGCCGAAGAACCTGCGAGATTGCCGATCGCCACAATCCGCTCGCCCCGGATACCAAGGTCGGCCACCACGGGTCGGCCTCCCCGTCCGTCGTAGAGCGTGCCACCTTTGATGAGCAGGTCAAAGTCCCCTCGCTGGCAGCTCTGCACCAGGGGACCTGCCGCAGCCAGGACGCCTGCAGCCACTGCGCCCTGTGCGGCGGTTCGCAAGAATTCACGGCGCGAATAGTCTTGTTCCACTTCGGCCTCCTACTCCACCTTTTCTGCCTGAAGGACGCGCAGCACGACCATGGTCAGGTCATCGCTCTGCGGCACCTCCCCGCAAAACGAGCCAACGCGTTCGTGCATGCGGCTTACAATCTCGGCAGCAGGCAACGCGCGAAACTCCCGCAGCGCCGCGGCCAGCCGCTCCTCGCCAAACTCTTCCTCGGCCTCGTTCAAGGCCTCGCTCACCCCGTCGGTGTACAGCAGCAACACATCCCCAGGCTGGAGGATAATTTCCCCTACCTCGAAGGAAACATCGCGCATCATTCCCAAGATGAGGCCGCCTTGCTCGAGAGTTTCCGCGTTTCCATCGGCGCGGAGCAGGAGCGGTGGATTGTGGCCGGCGTTGCAGTAGGTGAGCCGCTTTTCCTCCACGTCCAATTCGGCGTAGAAAAAGGTGATGAACTTGCTCAGATCGGTGCTGGCGTGGATGAGGTTGTTGATGCGCCGCACCATCTCTGCCACGTTGCCGTGTGCTGCGGCCAGGGCGCGCAGCGAAGCCTGCAGATTGGCCATGAGCAGCGCTGCCGGCGCCCCTTTGCCCGAGACGTCGGCAATGGCCAGAGCACAATGCCGCTGGTCGAAGACGATCCAGTCGTAATAGTCGCCCCCGACTTCCCGCGAGGAGATGTTCATCCCTGCCAAGTCGAAACCCGGCAGCGCCGGCGTATGCGTGGGCAGCAGGCGCTGCTGGATCTGCTTAGCGATGGCGAGTTCCTCCTCCATCCGCTGCTTCTCCAACGTCTCCTGGAAAAGGCGGGCGTTCTCCAGGCAGATCATCGCATAGTTGCCTAAGGTGGTGAGGAATTCGATGTCGTGGTCGCTGAACGGTAGGCCGGTGAGCTTTTGCCCCACTGCGATCAACCCTCTGGTCTGCTCCTTGTAGCGCATCGGAGCCACCAGCGCCACGCCCAGCTCGCCGAACACCCCCCGGATCTCTTCGTCGTCACACTCTTCCACCAAGAAGGGCTTCTCGGCGTCACACAGACCGCGCAGAAAGTGGCTTCCTTCCTGGCAGTGCACGGTGAGCTCCGCCGGCTGCCCCCCTCGATCGGCCACCAGGTGCATGCTGTCCCCTTCACGCAGGAAAACCGTGCAGCGGTTCACCACCAGCTCGCCCATGACCGCATAACTGAGCAAGGCGACGATCTTCTCGCTGTCCAGGGTGGTGCTCAGCTCCTTGCCGATGTCGAAGAGGGTGTTGAGCTCCTGGATCTTCTTGTCCAACTCGCGGTTCACGCGGCGCAGTTCTTCCACGATCAGGCCATTCTCCACTGCCGTGGCCGCAATGTTGGAAAGCGAGCCAAGGAACTCCAACTCTGCAGGCGTGTAAGAAACGTTGGTGATTTTCGGGCCGAAGCAGATCATGCCTGTGGTGCGCGTGCTGCTCACCATGGGCGCCAAAAGCTGGATGCCCGCCTGTCGGAAGAAGCTGGCGGCACTGAACTCCCCTGCATCGCTCTCCTCGACCAAGATGGGCCCTGTGGGCGGCACTTCGGTCTCGATGATCTTGCCGACAAGCTCACGGGGCATGCCTTTGACTGTCGCCACGGTACAGCGTCCATGGCCGTCATACAGGAGCGCCATCCCCTTGCTGATCATCATCCTCCCCATGGGGGTCAAGAGTAAGTTGTCGAGGATGGTCTTGAGATTGAGCGAGGAGTTGAGAACCTGGCTCATCTCGAAGAGCGCCTGGAGCTCTACCAAGCGCTCATCCAACTGGCGGGCGATGCCGTCGACTGCGGGAGAAATGTCTCTGTTCTTACTGGCGTCCACCTTTCACCTTCTTCTGCGCGCCTACTTGGCGCGGACGAGGGGCATCGCGCTTGACGAAGTACTTGACCATCTTCACCTGGTTGCGCACCCCGGGTTTGATGTCGTAGGCAACTTCGTCCATTAGCGTGCGCATCAGGTAGATGCCCAAGCCGCCGACGCGGAGCTCGGCTAAGTACTCCTTCATGTCCGGCATTTTGATGGAGGCGGGGTCGAAGCCCTTGCCGTGGTCAGTCACTATCACGGTGAGCTTGTCATAATCGATCTTGATCACCATATCGATCGGCTTGCGCGCATCGCGTTCGTAGGCATGTTTGATCACGTTGGAGCAGGCCTCGTCTACGGCCATCTCGATCTTGGTGGCCTCCTCGTCGTCGAAACCCACGCGTCGCGCAATGTGGCCGACGAAGCTGCGGATAATCTCCAGATTCTCCGTCTGGCTGGGGATGCGCAGCCGATATCTTTTCACTGCAGATTGCACGGTCGTCACCATTGGTTTGTTCTGCTGGCCAGCGGCCGGGGGGACCGGCTAAGACTGCTCGCTGAATTTCCTATGGGCTTCGCTCTCGTCCTTGAAGATATCGTACAGCGTTGGGAAGCCGAGGAGGTCGAACACGCGGAAGATCTTGTCGCTCATGTTCGTTAGCTTGATGTCTCCCTGATGGGCCCTGATCATCTCGATGAAGCCCATGAACACGCCCAGCCCTGCGCTGCTGATATAGGCCAGATCGCTGAAGTTGACGATAATTTTGTAGCGCCCCTGGTCCACCAGCTCCTGGAGAGCATCTTCTAATCGCGGCGCTGTGTGAGCATCCAGATAGCCCTGCAAGTACAGGGTCGAGATGGCGCCATCATCCTTGCGTCGCACCTGAAAACCTTCCATTCGCAATACCTCCCTGCGTGAAACGACCTTGCTGGCCGCAGCCAGCTGAGCACGTCCTAGGGACCACAAGGGTCGGACCGTCGCGCCTTTGGCATGGTGGCCGGCAGCAACCTCATCTGCGCAGCGTGGGCGACCTGCTCCTTCGCCAGCGACTCGCCCGCGAGCCGCGTATTGTCCAGGGCAGGTGCCCCTTGATTGGCAGAGGCCTGGAGTACGGCGCGGTGACCTTCGTCGACCCCGTGCCCTTCATCCTCTGCGGGCACCAGAAGGACATCCGCCCAAGGAGCAGTCACTGACCGGCTCTTCCTTACCCCCTCACGAGCCCACACGCACCACCACCATGGTCATGTCGTCGTGCTGCGGCATACCGCCCACAAAAGCGCGCACGCGTCGCTCTATGACTTGCACGAGCTGGCGAGGCGAACTGCCGGCATGTTCCGCAACCAACGCATACAGCCGCTGTTCGCCAAATTCCTCGTTGCGGCGGTCCATGGCCTCGGTGAAGCCATCGGTGTAGAACACGAAACAATCGCCGGGGCGCAGCGGCGCTTCCTCCTCGTCGATGACCTGCGCAAAGAGTGGGCCGTTCGTCAGCCCCAGGGCAATCCCCTTCGGGCACAGGGCCTGGTAGTGGCCTCCCTGGGCGCGGCCAAGCACGATGGGATTGTGCCCGGCGCGGGCAAAACGGAACACGCGGCGCTTCATGTCAAAAATCCCGTACACCATGCTCACAAAGTGCCCGCGCTCGGCGTTCTCGCAAAATAGTTCGTTGACACGAATGAGCACCTCCCGCGGGCTCTGCAAAGCACGCGCCTGGGAGCGGAAGAAGCCCTTGGTGAGGGTCATGTAAAAGGCCGCAGAAATCCCCTTGCCAGAGACATCCCCGATTGCCGCGCCCAGTTGCTGCGGCCCGAGGGTGACAAAGTCGTAGTAGTCGCCGCCCACTTCTGTTGCGGCAATACAGGTGGTTGCTATTTCCAGCCCGGGAATCTGGGGCACCACGCGCGGCAAGAAGCTGAGCTGCACACGTCGTGCCACCTCCAGTTCGCGCTGCAAGCGCAAGCGCTCGTTCATCCGTCGCGCGTACGAGGGCGCCAGTTGCGCCAGCTCCGCCTCTCTCCCCTGCCGCCGACTCAAGGCCAACCCCATGCCCCCCGCCACCACCACCACGACCAGCATGGCTACGCCACTGTTGTACATCGGGCGAGACGCCGCGCTCACCAGTGAGGCGCCCTCAATGAGCATCCCAAGGGAAAGATGGCCGATGGCGGCCGTCAGGAAATCGAAGCGGACGAAAGTGCCCAGAATGACCGCCGCAACGGCTAACTTGACCAGCGCCCCAGGCCAGCAAGGCCAGACCGCAAACTCGCCGCTGCCGATGAGCCCTCCCATCCACACGGCCCCTGCAACCAGCACCACGCGGCCGCGATTGGCGATGGAGCGCACCAAAAAAGAAGGCAAAAACAGCACCAGCGCAAAGGTGACAAAGAGCGCATCCAGCACAACGTGGCTCAGGGCATAGAGCCCTGGCACCGCTGCCGTCACCTCCTGGTGGACCAGAGGAATATTGATGAAGTGGAACGAAGTCAGCAAACTGGCCCCTTTAAGCAAGGTGACGCCCAGCCCGGCGGCAAACGCCCCCACGGCCACGCCCCGCGCCATGGCCAAGCCAAAGTGGCGATGGGCAAAACGGCCGGCACGCAGGGCATCCAAGGAAAGGAGCTTGGCAGGCCAAACCTCTCTTGCCATCGAGTCGGCCACAGAGACTAAGACCAAGAGAACCGGAGCCACGAGGGGGAGCGACAGCAGAAGCACTACCACCACCTCCAGCAGCCACTGTTCGTGCTGAGCGAGCATCAGGCGCGTAGATAGGGCAACTGCACCCAGAAGGGCGAACACTAATCCCGGGCGAAACGTGATCTCATCTGCCCGCAGCTTCTTGATCAGCACAAACAGGACGAGGACGGTCATGCCCACGTAAAAAAGCACTGTGGGCACCCAGATGGCGCGCACCAGGCCGGGCGAATCGGCGTACACGGGGGGCACTTTGTATTCGAAGCCATAGCCGGCCACCTTGTCGCCGGCAATCTCCACAGAGTACTCCACTTGCTCGCCCGCGGGCCGGTCGCGGTCAACCCAGCGGAACAGATAGTCCAAGCGGCGCTGAGCGTGCCGCGGCTCCACCGATTGCAGATCGAACTGCTCGAACTGGGCTCCCAGTTGCCGTCTTGCCACGGCCATCGCCAAGCTTTCTGCCTCGCCTTGGGAAAGTGAGGCGCCCCGGGCCGTGTCGGCATAGAGGGCACGGCACGAGAGCAGGCGCCCGTCTTCTGCCAAACGCACCTGCACGCCGCCGATGGGCCTGCTTTCTCTGAACTGCTCGGGAGGCGCACTCCTGCTCATCCCCAGCACCACCTGCTCCACCCTGCCGATCGGGTGCCATTCCACCTGCCAGCGATAGGCCGGGATCCATCCCTTGGCGAAGCGATTGGCGCGCGCAGGCCCAAAGCGCCTTGCCAAGTAGCGGAGCTGGCTCTGATCGCCCCGGAAGGACACACTTCGCCGGTACCGGCTGACGTCAATGCCCAACCCGTCAACCACCGTCTGCGCCAGTCTGACGGCCTCGTCCTTGGAGAGCTCCACCGTTCTTCCACCCCAGGGGAATATGTCCCTGTGCCAGAGGAGAAGCGCGCTCAGCCCCAGGAGAGCGGCGACGCCGATCAACCCATCAATGAGCAGTTGTCTTTTCTTTTCTGCGCGCTCCATCATCTCACTCGGCGGCTCCTCCCTTCAGCGAAGGGGATAATGGTTCTCCACCGCCACATCCCACGGTCTGGCAACCCGCACGGGCAGCTCTTCCATGTGCCCGTCCGGGTTAATCTCCACCAGCCTGTCCCCTCCGGTGTCAGCCACAAGGCAACAGGCATCATAGGTATTCACCGCCACGCCGTAAGCCTGGACAAAAGGCCCGTAGCTCGCCACCCTGCTCCCGTCCTTGCGCAGCCGGACCACCTGGCCCTGGCCTGCCTGGGCGCCAAGGTCCACAACCCAACACTCGCCTGTCGAGTCGTTAGCCGCGGCGACGTAGGCCTTCACAAACGGCCCTTCCGCATGGGTGACGGCTCCGCTGCGGGAGGAGACCATGAGCACCTGGCTCCCATCGGCGATCCAGAGCTGGGCGGAACGGCCGTCCCAGGCCAAGCCCGTGGGCCACACCAGACCGCCAATCACCTCGCTCACTCGCCCGTTCGCAGCCACGCGCACCACCTTGTGTGCCCCGGGATCAGCGATGTAACAGGTCCCTGTCTCTACATCCAAGGCCATGCGTGAGGGAGCGACGAGTCCTCCACGCGTGAATATCAGAGTCCCCTCCGTGGTGAACTTGTGCACCACGGCGCTGTCCGTAGCCGTCTGTTCCAGGACCCAGAGGTGCCGTCGGCGGTAGTCTAAGCCTATGTCGCTGGGTTGCCGGAACCAGCCCAACCTCACCTGCTCATTTCCGGCCGTGGTAATCTCCGAGACCCTGCCGTAGATGGCATCGACCACCCAGGCATTACCTGTGACGGGGTCCGCCTCCACAATCCAAGGGTATGCCATGTAGCCGTAGCGCAGCAGCTCGTGCCGTCGGTCGTGAGTGAGGCGCACCACGGCGCCGTCGTACGCGCTGGCCACCCAGCAGTAAGTGGGGCCTGGGGTAATGGTCACCGCCTCCGAGCAAGGGCTCTCATACTCGGCGGTCACCACTGTGACGCAGTAGGCGTGATGCACACCAAATGGCCGCGCGCCGTCACGGTATTGCGAGGTGGAGACAAGCGCCACAGGCACCATAGTGCTCTCCGCGTGCCCTTGGCGAAAGACGCGATAGCCCAGCAGTCGATCCACAGCCATGGCATCCCACTTCAGAATCACCTCGTGCCCTTCCGAAACCACCGAGAGGCCCGTGGGCCTGCCTTTGGTGACAGGGTTCAGGGGATCCAAGGGATTGAGCCGCTTGCGCTCCTCACATCCCAATGGCAGTGCGGCAGCCACTAACAATGCCCACAGTGCCCAACGTGCTGTGGCACAAGGCTTCACGACATCAGCTTCATACGCAGGTGCAGAGCCGTTGTTTCCTCTCATCGTGGTCATGCCGGAAACGCTATTTCCAGGGTTAAAGGTAAAGAAATATCAGCAGGAAGTCAAGGAAAATCCGAGGACATTTTGGAGAGGTCATGCAAGAGCTACCCCGTGCTCAAATGGATGGGGCTTGGCGAGGAAAAGGCGCGCACTGCCTGAGAAAGCCGCTTTCCGGTTTCCCCCGGAGGCCCGACCGCAAGTGTTGCGCGATCACGGTCGGCACTCCGTTCGACCGCCGTCGGGCGGGACTTCCAGTGTGGGGGCGACTAGACGTGCTGCGCCCAAAAGGGTTGATGACCCCTGCAGGCACAGGCTGCTGGCGGGATGTATTCTGCGGCGCGCCGGATACTGTTTCGCACGAGGCGCAACAGCAAGGCATGCGTCCAAATCCCCTCTGCGGCATCTCTCGGTCCTCCCCCCGCCCCGTCTGGCTCAGGCTCCTCACTGTGAATGAACGCTCCCCGCACAGGAGAAGGGGCACGCTGCCTCCTTCCGTCGAATGCGGGAGGCCGACCGATGCAAAAAGGACTTGATTGTCACGGGGAATGGAGGTAGGACGGCGGCAGGTTCGTTTTGGCCTCCCTCTCGGCCCGACACGGGACTTCCAACACTCCACTTTGGAGCCTGGTCTCGCAGCCTTTCAGCGGGGGCGGTGCCGCGCAAGCGCCCCGCAGTCGGCACTCAGATCATGTGCCGCCGCTGCTCCTTTATCTCCACACGCAGCTTCTCCAGGCCGCGACGGACATCATCTAACGCCTTCTCGGCCCAATCGCGCGCCCGCTCCCGCCACCTTTCCACCTCCGGCCTCTCAAACTCAAAGTGCCATAGGCGCTCGCGGGGAAAGAGGAAGTAATCCCGCCTTGGCGTTCGCTCCCACCACCATAGGCGCGGCGTGCCTCTGCCGAACACGCGGATGCGCGGTCTCTTGCCCAAAACCACCGTGGTCTCCGCGCGCGTCCCCTTGCGAACGTAAGCGACGACCACCGAGTCGCCCTCCTCTTTGTCGGAGATGGCGTCGGCCACGGCGTCTATGTCCTGCATCTGCCGCCCATCAATGGTAACGATGACGTCACCGGGCAACAACCCGGCCTTGTCTGCGGGACTGTTCTTTTCCACCTCCGTTATCAACACGCCCTCATCTTCCTTCACGGCAAAGTATTCGGCCAGCGAGGCGTTCAGTGCCTGAAGCTCCACGCCCAGCCAGGCACCGCCATCCCACCAAAATCTCTCCAGAGGGGGCAATGGCGGAATCACCACCCTTTTGGTTACGCGAGGTGGCCGACCGAGGGTAACTTCCACCTCACGACGTTTTCCCTCCCGCACGTACTCTACCTTGACCTTGTCGCCAGGTTTTTGCGCCCGCACCGCGTCGATGAGGTCGTCAGGGTCCTCCACCTCCCGCCCGTTCATGCGGACAATGACGTCATCCTCTTTCAGGCCGGCCTTGTCGGCGGGACTGTTTGGCACCACCTCGATAACGAGCACCCCTTTGCCCTCTTTGACGCCAAGCTCCTTGCGCCGCTCCTTGTCGAGTTCCTGCAGATAGACCCCCAGCCAGGCACGGCGCTCGCCCTTGGTCTTCACGACCACCACCTTCTCGGCGGCCGCCACTTGCGCCAGCGTCAACGCTACAAGCGCAATGGGTAACCAGAGCCACCTCTTCACGGTAATGCCCTCCTTGTTGCCATCGTTCACTCCCTTGCTAAAAGTCTGGCAAGGTGCTGTGGGGGCGGTCTTCAGCCCCTCTGGTGCGCGCAACCACCTCTTTGACTGGCACATGGCAGAAAAAGTTTCCACGCCGGAGGTGACCGCGCTGGGTAGGACGCGCGCCCCTGCCTACCGGCAACCGCACCGCGTCAGAACCCCTACCTCGTGTACGGCAACCTCCCCGCAGAGCCGCCAGAGCCAAAAACGCGAAAATGGCTTGACTTTTACGGGCCTTTGGCGTATCTTTGCGCAGGGTGTCGTGAGCCCCTTTGCCAGCCAAGGAACGAGAGATATGCGGGTGCACATCGAGGAAAGACGGCCAAGGCAGCCCTACCTGGGTTTGATATATGGAGGCCTCGTCATCGCGGGTCTGATGGCGCTTCGCCTGCTGCGGCCCCTTCTTCAGCTTGCGTCTCCGTGCGCCTTTCACTCGCTCACCGGCGTGCCTTGCCCGAGCTGCGGCGCCACGCGTGGTGCCGTCTTCCTGGCCAACGGCCGCATAGCGGACTCCCTCCGGGTGAATCCGCTGTTCTTCGTTCTCTATGTCGCCCTCATCTTCTGGGGGCTCGGCGCGATGGGGCTGATGCTCAGCAGACGGAGCATCACGGTCACGCTGAGCAAATGGGAAAAGAGGCTGCTGCGCATCGGCCTGGTCTGCGGCATCATCGCCAACTGGCTCTACCTCATCCTTAGCCATGCGACGGAGCATTTTTCGATGTAGGTGCTCGCACGCGTAACTTTGCGGCGGTCGTTCCGTAATACGGAACAGCAGGAGCAGACAGGCCAACTTTGAGGAATTCTCCCACAGAGACCAGCGGAGGAAACCATGCGGCGCAAGTGTCCCAATTGCGGCAAGATGCCCGAGATCCCGGAAGCAGGGGGCTACTGCACCCACTGTGGCACGTACATCCCGCCTCGCCAGGTTCCTGTGAGCTCGGCACCAGCTGCCAGTGCCTCCTCAGGCAGTGGCTGTCCCTGGGAAGAGATGGAGCACATCGGCTTCTGGAAGTCCCTCTGGGACACGATCAGTGGCGTTCTGTTCAGCCCTAACGCCTTCTTCGCGCGGATGCCGGTCACCGGTGGCATCGGCAAACCTCTCCTCTTCGGGCTGTTGGTGGGGAGCGTGAGCAGCATCGTCGACACCATCATCAGCCTCTCCGGCTGGTGGTGGCCGTTGGGCCTGCGCCACTACCCCGGCATGGCGGAGTTCCCCGACATCTTTCCCCTGTGGATGTCCCGCACCGCGCTCCTGCCGCTGGTCACTTTGACCGCGCCGATGATGGTGCTGGTGGGCATTTTTCTCTGGGCAGGAGTCTTGCACCTGTGCCTGATGCTGGTCGGTGGTGCACAAAGGGGGTTTGAGGCGACTTTTCGCGTGGTGGCCTACAGCGAGGCGGCCTCGCTCTTCCGCATCTTGCCTTTCTGTGGCAGCATCGTGGCTCTCCCCTGGATGATCGTGGTGGAAATCATCGGCCTTAAGCAAGCGCACCAAATCTCCTCGGGCAAGGCGGTGGGCGCGATGCTTCTGCCCCTGCTGCTGTGCTGCGGGTGCGTGGTGAGCCTCCTTCTTACCTTGGGAATCGGCGCCTTTTCTACCTTTGTGCCGAACCTTTTCCGATAGCGCGCGCCGAGCCCCGGCGTAAGCTCGTCTCTGTGCGTAGTGGCCATGCCTTGGCACGGCTCCTTGCGTCGGCGTGGCTACAGTGTGCAGGGATCGCCCTGCCGCTTCCCTCGCTGACCACGCAGCCTGACCGGCGACGGGACCCATTCCCTTCTTGCCTCCGCCCTGATCCCGCGGCACATGAGGATGGCCAAGCTGTGCGGCTATCTTGTCCTGGCGGGCCTCCAAAGCGGCAAGTGCGGCGCTGTTGTGCCGCGCGTCCCCTGCAAAGAGCTTGATTTTCCAACGGCGATGTCGTATATTGCACTTGGCAGCATGGACTCACGGACAAGGGCGCGAAGGAGAATGAAGGCAGTGCTGCCGACTGTGCAGGTCGGCTTCACAATCGAGCGGTTCCGCGGCATCGAGCCCTCGGTGCTATTAGGGCTGACGCGCCTGTTGGGCTTGGAGTTCGCCGAGATCACCCGGACGGTCTTTGCGGAGCTGGATCGGGTGGTGCCGTGTGTGCGCCACATGCAGACCGGGTTCCACCTGCCTTTGGTGCACGACGACGGTTGGGACTTTTCCTGCGCGGATCACCAGGCGGAAATCGACGAAGTCATCGAGTTGATCAATACACACCGCCAGGCTCTGCGCATAACCCACTGCATTGCCCACCCACCCGAGCCCGAGCTGGCTGCCGGGCAGGTGGAGAGCTCAGTGGAAACTCTGTTGCGCAATTTGGCGCGCCTCGACCCGCCGCTTTTCCTCGAGAACATACCTGGCCAGTCCATGGAGGAGTTTCTTGCCCTCTACACGCACGCAAAGGAGGCGCTGGGGCCGAAACTTTTGGGCATGTGCTTCGATGCCCCGCACTGCTACCTGCGGGGCATGGACCCGGTGGCGCAGTTGCATGCTCTCAACGGGCACATCGGCTGCGTGCATCTTTCGGACTGCCGGCCGGGGAGCGACGAGCACATGGCCTTCGGTTTAGGCGGGGTCCTGCCCATCGAGGCCATCCTGGCCACCTTGCGCCGCTTGCGCTACCGGGGCATTATCAACTTGGAGATCCTTCCCCGCTCCATAGACGACTTGGAGCCGGCCATCGCCAGCTACCTTATGGTGCTCCGCGCGCTGCACCCCCGCAAATACGTGACCACCAAGTTGCGCTTGCTGGTGGTGCGGCCGCTCCTGCGCCACGTCGTCCCGTAACTAAAGCCGCTTCCCTCTGCCGCCCTATCCCGCTTGTCCAAGGACGGCCTCAGCCACCCTCACCGCCTGTGGTCTACCCGCTACTTCTTTTCGCCGTAAAGGCTATCCCACGACTCGGGCTGACCCTTCAACCAGCGGTCGAACCAGGCGAGGATCGTCTTCGTCCAGCGGATGCGTTTTCCGTCTTCCATGATGGTGTGGTCTTGCCCCTCGACTTGCACCAGTTCAACCGGCCTGCCCAGGAGCTTGAGGGCAGTGTAGAATTGAATGCTCTCTCCCGGTGGCACATTGGTATCGGACGTCCCATGCAGCAACAGCAGAGGGGTTTTCACCCTATCCGCCATGAACAGAGGGCTCTGGTCGACGTAGATATCGCGGCGATTCCATGGGAAGCTGTTGGCCGTGGCCGTAGAGCTGTACAGGTAGCCCCAAAAGCCTTCGCCCCAGTAGGAGGCGATGGAGCTGATGCCCGCATGAGCCACTGCGGCAGCGAACATATCGGTTTTGGTGGTGAGCAGCATCGTCATAAAGCCGCCGTAGGAGGCGCCGATGCAGCCGACGCGCGTGCTATCCACAAAGGGGTGGCTGCGCAGGAACTGCTTCACGCCCTCGATGATCTCCTCAGAAACGGTCTTTCCCCAGTCGTTGACGTGGAGGGCGGAGAATGCCTGGCCAAAGCCTGTGGCACCGCTGGGCTCCAGCACATAGACCACATAGCCGTTGGCTGCCCACAACTCCTTTGGGTAGCGGCCCCCAAAATCCCGGGTGACCGGACTCGTGCCGCCGTAGTAGTAGACGATACAGGGGTACTTGTTTGCCTGGTCAAAACCGGGGGGCAGGTAGACACGCCCCGCGATTCGCCTGCCCTGCGAGGTGACAAAGTCCCAAGGCATGCAGCGGCCAAAGCGGACGTGCTGGTAGGCTGCCTCTGCCGGGTCGACGAATGTCCGCGCACGCCTCTTCCGTAAGTCCAGCACAAAAGCTTTGGGTGGCACGCAGGCCGAAGAGCCGAGGTAAGCAGCTACCGGCACCCGCAAGGCTATGTCCAAGCCGCCGATGACCTCGGCGCCTGTGTCAAGCTGGTCAAACTTCCTTGTCCGCAGATCGTAACGAAACAGGTGCACAAAGGCACGGTCGGTAGCCACGAAGTAGATGCACGGCTCTACATGGCTCCACACTGCCTGGTTGATGGCCGGGTCGAAATCCTTGGTGATCGGGTCAACCTGCCCGGTGCGCAAGTCGTAGAGGAAGGCCTGCGTGTCGTACTCGTTGGGGGTGACCCCTTCTGGCACCTTCATGCCCACTCCTTGGAAGGCCGAGGGACCGCCCAACACCAGGAGCTGCTGCCCATCGGGCGACCACTGCGCACTGCTGGTCCAACCGCTCGTCCACAGGGAGTCCACCGCCATGCTGCCCAAGTCGAGGGCGTAGTAGGCCGTCTTGGCGTACGGGCGCTCGGAAAAGTCTTCCCACGAACGGCTGAAGAGCAGCTTGCGGCCATCGGGGCTGATGCTGTTGAGCGCCGTGGTCAAAGAGCCGGCGGTGACTCTGCTCCGCACACCTTGCGGCACACTGACACGATAAAGAAAGCTTCTCTCCCGCCAGGTTGGCCAACGGTCTGGCATGCCTTGCAGCCGCTTCAGTCCACTCTTGTCTGGCTCAGGTTTCTCAGTCACCGAGTGGATGATGAAGGTGCCATCAGGAGCCCACGTATATCCGGAAAAGTTCTGCACGTCACGAAGAAGCGGCGTGGTGCTCCCCTGGTCGAGGTCAACAATCCACAGGGTGGTGAGCTCCTTCTCCGAGGTGGTGTAGGAGATGCGCCTTCCGACCGGTGCCCAGGCCAGCCGCGCAAGCTTTACGCCGCCTCGGTAGGTGGCCAGCAGGCTGCTGTCGCGCAGGCGACGCAGCTCGATCCACTCCTCGCTTGTCTCGCCGGGTGGGCGAGTCTGGCGGATGCTCACCGCAGCAAGTTCCCCCTCGGGGGAAAGCGCGATGCTCTCAGCCCGCGGCGCGTCCATGAGGTGGCGTATGGACATCCTTTGCGTCGGCGCGGTGGTCAGGCGCAGTTCAGCAGCGCTCCACCCTTCTGGCAGTTCCAGGGTGGCGTCCAACCGCCACGGCGCGGTGCACTCTGGGTCTCTGAGGGCCTTGACAAGCAAGAGATGCACGCCTGTCTCAACGCCGATGCTCTTTGCCTGCCCAGAGCTATCTGCCTTTGCCCCGGAGTTCTTCTGCGTGACGAGCACTTCGCCGTCCAGCATGGCCTGGAAGAGGTGTGGGCTCCGGATGAGGAATTTCGCCTCGGTGAAACGAACGGCATCGATGAAGGTCGCCAGGTAGCAGACCTCCGGCACACCCCCAGCGGAAGGCAGGGCCACACCGCTCGTCTCCGCCTGTACCAGCCGCCAGGTCAAGTGCCTTCCGGCATCCCAGTCAACCACCTGACCCGCATAGGGCCACCACTCGGAGACATCCACCTGGGGAAACTCCAGCAGGTGGCCAAGGGTGAACTTCTCGCCCTTGGGATTCTTGGCATTGTGGTACAGGGGCAGGGGCGCAGGAACCGGGCCGAATAACAGCCACTGACCGCAACGAACCTGGGGCATAGCCTCGCTTCCATGGGCGGTTGGCAGGCTGCGCAGAGCAAACAAAAGCACGGCTGCCAAGCAGGCTTGACGGCGTCCACTGCGCATGGGCATGTTCTTCCTCCTGGCTTTATGGCGGAGAGTTTGCTCAAGGACATCGCACCGAGGCGAGCGCCAGGTCCTGAGGCGCGGCCTGGCGCTTGCCTGTCATCCGTGCCGCTCGGCTCTATCTCCGTTCCGGCTCTGGCACCTTGACCGGATAGGGAGGAGGCGGCGGGATGGTCTTCTCCTCGGTCTCCAGCTGTTTAAGAATGACCTCGATGGCCTTGTTCAGTTGCTGGTCAACACCCGCGTATTCCAGCGCGGGATCGTTGTCCACGACGATGTCCGGCTCCACCCCCACGCCTTCGATAATCCACTCTTTTCCCTCAATGTCGTAGCGGGAAAACTCGGGCTTGTTTAGCGTGCTGCCATCCAGGAGGGGCAGGGAGCCACGAATGCCGACCACCCCGCCCCAGGTGCGCTTGCCGATGAGGGTGCCTAACTTGTGCTGCTTGAAGCGGAAGGAGAAGAGATCGCCGTCCGATGCAGAGAACTCGTCGCACAGACAGACCTTTGGCCCCCACAGCATGCCGCCTGGATCCACCGATGGCGATGTGTTGCGGGCGATGGTAATCATGGCGATCTCCCGCCGCAGGCGCTCGATGAGCATAGGCGAGACGTTCCCCCCGCCGTTGCCCCGCACGTCGATGATCAGCCCCTTCTTGCGGAGCTGCGGGTAGTAGTACTTCACGAACTCGTTCAGTCCGCGCACGCCCATGTCCGGCACGTGGATGTAACCAACCTTGCCGCCAGTCGCCTCGCTGACCTTGCGGATGTTCTCCTCCACCCAGTTGAAGTAGTAGAGGTTGGCCTCATCGGCGATGGGCACCACAACCACCTCGCGCGCGCCCTTGTCGCTGGGCACGCTGTTCAGCTGCAGCTTGACCTGCGTGTCGACCTTGTTGATCAAGGCTTGGTAGATGTTCGCCATCTGATTGGTGGGCTTGCCGTCCACAGCGATGATGAATTCGCCCTCCTTGGCGTCCACGCCGATCTCGGTGAGGGGCGAACGCAGGGACTTGTCCCAGTTCTGCCCGCGGAGAATCTTCTTGATCTGGAAGTAGCCGGAGGGGTGTTTGACCAACTGTGCCCCGAGCAGCCCTGTCTGGATGCGCTTGGGCTTGGGCATGTCGCCGCCGGTGATGTAGGTGTGCCCGCAGCTGAGCTCGCCGATCATCTCGCCCACCAGGTAAGCGAGGTCGGCGCCATGGTTGACGTGCTCCACCAACGGCCGGTACTTGTCCTGCACCCCCTTCCAGTCCACGCCGTGCATGTTCGGCACGTAGAAGAATTCCCGCATCTGCCGCCAACACTCGTCGTAAACTTGCGCCCACTCCTCTTTGCGATTCAGGGTCACCTGCAGGCCCGAGAGGTTGAGCTTGTCCTTGACCTCAATCTTGCCCTTGGGCAGGTCGATGATGGCGTAGGTCTGCTGCTGCCTGATGAGCATCTTCTTCTTGTCGGCAGAGATCTCATAGCCGTCCACCTGGCCCAGCTCGGTCTCCTTCTGCTTGTCAAAGTCGAACAACAAGAGGACCGGCTTTTCGTCGCTGCTGCCTTGGCGGATGTAATAAAGCGAGGAACCCACGGAGGTGAGGTTGCGGTAGGCCGCGGCCTTAATCGGCAGCCCGACAATACGGTCTTTCAGCCCTTCTGGGTCCACCCGCACCAGGACCTTCTTTTCCTCTTTGGGCTTCTCCTCCTTGAGTTTTTCCTCCTTGCCTGTCTTCTTGGCCGGTTCCTCCTTCTTGGGCGCTTCCTGCTCGGCGGCCACCGCTACCTCATCGCTCTTGGGCTCGAAGGGCGACTTGACGTCCTTGGCCAGGGTGACCAGGTAGATGCGCGCCATGTCGCGATAGGCGTGGTTCCACTCCGTCTGGCTGTAGATGGGGTTAAAGTCACGGTCGGAGACGAAGAACAGGTACTTGCCGTCTTCGCTGAACACCGGCTCCCGCGACGCATACCAGCCGTCGGTCACTGCGAAGGTCTGCCCATTCTCCAACGAGTAGATGTAGACCCTGGGCATTCCCTCTTCTTCCGGGCGCGCGTAGGCGATCCACCTGCTGTCCGGCGACCAGGAATAGTCCCGGATTTCGAAGGCCGTGGCCTGCGCGACGTCTTTGATCACCTTGCTGTCGATGTCCACGTAGCGCAGCCTTTGCAGGCGGTCGCTCCACATGATCTTGCGGCTATCGGGCGACCAAAGGATTTCGTACTTGTACGTGCCCTCCTTGCTGGTCACCTGCTTGGGGGAGCCGCTGCCGTCCTGGGCAATCAGGTAAATTTCGTCCTCGCCGCTGGCGTCCGAGATGTAGGCCACCCAGCGTCCGTCGGGCGACCACTTGGCGCTCCGTTCTTGCACACCCGAGGAGTTGGTCAGGTTGCGCGTGGGGCCGCGTTCCGCAGGCACGGTGAACACTTCGCCCCGCGCGCCAAAAAGTGCCCGTTTGCCGTCCGGCGCAATCTCATAGTTGGTGATATTCTTGCTGACGTCCACAATTGCCGGCCGCCCCGTGGGCAGGTCATCGGCGATGATGATGGGCACCTTCTCGGCCTTCTCCGTGGCCAGGTCGAAACGGTAGATATAGCCACCCTGCTCAAACACAATGGCGTCACTGCCCAAGGAGGGGAACTTGATGTCGAAATCGGTGAAGAAGGTCAGCTGGCGCGTCTCCCGGGTGTTGAGGTCGACCACGTAGAGGTTCATCCGTTCATGCGGGTCACGGTCGGACAGAAAGTAGATGCGCTCCCCGCTCCACATGGGGATGATGTCCTGGGCAGGATGGTTGGTGAGGTTCTCGGTCCTTTTGGTGGCAAAGTCGTAGATCCAGATGTCATCGGCCATGCCGCCGCGGTAGCGTTTCCAGGTGCGGAATTCGCGGAACACGCGGTTGTAAGCCAACTTGCGGTCGTCGGGCGAAAAGGAGCAGAAGCCGCCGCGCGGCAGGGGAAGCTGCTCTGGCAGTGTGCCGTCCACGCTCACTATGAAGAGCTCGCCGATAAAGGAGTTGAAGGACTTCATGCGCGAGCGGAAGACGACGTGCCGCCCATTGTGTTTCCACCCCATGACGATGTTGTTGGGCCCCATGCGGTCCGACACGTCGTCGCGTCCCAAAGTGGCGGTGATGGTCAGCCGCTTCGGCACCCCTCCCTGCGCAGGCATGAGGTAGACTTCGGTGTTGCCGTCGTACTGCCCGGTGAAGGCGAGCCATTTGCCGTCCGGGGAAAAGCGGGCGAACATCTCGTACCCTTCGTGGCTGGTGAGCTTACGCGCCACGCCGCCGGTAGCGGCAACGGTATAGAGGTCACCGGCGTAGGTGAAGACGATCTGGTCGCCATGGATGGCAGGAAAGCGAAGCAACCGCGCCTCTTCCTGGCCATACAGAGCCACGACGGCCATCAGAATGATGAATCCGACGATACGCTTCATATCGCGTCCTCCATGCATTGTGCGCGTCACCTGTGGCCAACCCCCGCGTAGTGAGGGGACCCCGTTTCGGAACTGGTCAAACTCTGCGGAGCACCAGCACCCCCACCCGGTCGGTGCTCGTATGCAGCCGTGACCGCATCCAGGAGTCCCGCGGGCAGGGCCTCGACCCTTGGCAAAGCTATGTGCTCCTGCCGCACTCCCCATCCGCCTTGACCGCGAGGACTCCCTCACCAGCGCACCTGGACCGTTCTTGTTGCCACCCCCGCCTTCTCGGCAACCACGCGCAGTTGCAGCGCCCGGACCCCGCCTCCCATGTTCACCAGCCACGTGCCGGTAGCTTTGTCCGGTTCTGAATCCCGCACCAAGGCTGCCTCCTGCTGGGTCTTTTCGCCGCCCCCCGGCCTGCGCCGCTCTGAAGGTGCCGGCTCTCGCCTACCTTCTCGCACGGCAAGATTCTTGGTTTCCTTCCCTTGCAGGTTGCCTAAGCGGAGCACTTTGGGCATGGAAAGGATTTCCAGTGGCCCGCCATCTGCCTGCAGTGAGGCCAGCACAGCGCGTGGCGGCTGCTGTGCGTAGCGAGTGGCCTCCCCCAGCGCCGTGCGCGTCCCCACGGCACCGGTGTTTTGTACGGTCACCTTGACCTCAGCCAGGAGGAGGTTGCCCTCGCCGCCCTTGCTTGCGGAAAGCACAATTGCGCCATCTTCGGCCGCGGTGGCATGCGCATCCCCGGTCCCGCCGAGAATCTGGAGTGGCACTACTTCCACCTGCGCGATGGTGATCAAAGGAGTGAGTTCCGCTGCCTCCACCACAAAAGCTGCCTGCTGGGCGCACACCTTTTCCAGCCACTTTCCGGGTGGCGGATTCTTCCGGTAGAACCCCACCCAGCCACCCACTTCTACCTCACCAAGCTGCGGGTGGTGGAAAGTATGCCAAGGCACGAACCCCTTGCCCTGCCACTCCTGCTGCAGGAAATCAATCCACCCGAGTTCCTCGGCCAGTTGCCGACCGCCGCTATCCTCCTTGCAGAACTGTTGGGGCAAGCTCCACACGCTGGGACTGAGCGCGTACACGCAATAGTCCTTGTAGGCCCAATCCAAAAGCGTCCCGCACCTTGGCTGGGGGCGCGGTTCGGGCGGCACCTGGCGTGTGCGCCGCTGGCGCAGCTCTTGGAGCCTTGTCAGTCTGGCGATAGTCTCCTGGCTGATGCCATACTGCTCGCGGAGGGAGCGCCCCTGCGGAGAATTGGCCATCTCCCTGATGTTACCCATGCGCAGGACGTCATCGATGTTTACCTGCGCCGGGAGCTCCTGAGCCAGGGTGCGCCGCAGGGATTGTTCTTCCTCCGCGGCGGAGGTGTCCGGCGTGGCTGCCTCGGCAAAGCCGTGCGTCATGGCCTTGCCCGTCACTTGCCGATAGCGTCGGCCAAAGAGTTCGTACACCTCCCTGTCCAAGCGAGGGATCTCCTTGTCCGCAATGCTGTCGAAAGGACGATAGAGCACACCCTCACCGGACTGGTAGACAATGAGCAAGGCGACGTTGGGGTGGTCGGTGAGGAAGTGCAGGATGGCCTCCGTCTCCGGTTCCGATCCCGGGTACATGCCGGAGCCCGGCACCTCCGCATCTAGCTTCCACCCGGCCGGAAAGTTGGCATTGAGCATCACGCCTCCGGGCCCATCCTCGTTGTAGGCGCCATCGCCGTCGTTGTCTGACCCCTCCGTGTAGAGGCGGTAGGCTACCCCAGGGTTCGCCCGCCGGGGGCGCGGCAGCATGATGCGAGGGTCCTGCGCGCTGGCCACATAGTCGCCCTGCTCATCTTTCACTCTCATCTGGGCGATGAACCCGTCCTTGTCCAAGTCCTCGGCCCCATCCTCGTCCAGGCGGCCATCACGGTCCTCGTCGGTGGGACGCATGTTCGCCACTGCCGCTTTGCCAGGCTGCCTGACGTTTCTGTCTGAGGCATCCGGATTGGGCGAGGGCCAAACGTAGAAAGTCCTGGTGTCCACAAGCTGGCGCAAGCGTGGATCGTTGGCATAGTTGCCGAGCAGATGGTCCACCACCTTGAGGGCCACCTCGGTCCCTACAGGCTCATCACCCTGCAGACTGCCCGCCACAAAGATGCCTGGCTTTTCCTCGGCGGCGCCTGTCTTGCGGTTGGTCACCTCCATCACCCACAACTCCCTGCCTTGAATGCTCTTGCCAGCGGAAGTGAGCTTAGCCAGGTCGGGGTACCCGGACTGCAGGGCACGGAGCTGCGAAGTCAGCTCCTCGTAGGTGTGATATTTGTCACACTTCACCTTTTCGGCTCCTGCCGAGAGGTGCGGCAGCGCGGCGGTCAGTAGGACCCCGGCTACCCATGGGAGCAAAACGCGTATTCTCATGTTCACCTCCATCCACCTGAGCCGTGCCTCAACCTGAGAAACGCACAGGGAGCGTCTTTCGCACCACGCCGCCGCGCTGACTGTTGTACTCCAGATTGATGGCACCATTCCTCGTCTGGCCGACCCTCACCAGGAAGCGGTAAGTTTGACTGCTCCGCCCGCCAAGATATCCCACTTCCACCTCGCTGGGAGCTTCGGTGGTGAAGCCGGTGATGCGGCCCAACATGTTTGCCGGGTCGGAACGCCCAAGGACTTGCACGCCGTTGACGCCCTTGATGCGCAAGCGATCCGGCCGGGTGGCCTTGATGTTTATCGCCTGCGCTGTGGCGGTGGGGATGACACCGTGGTTGCGGATCTCAACGTCCAGCCAAGCCAGCACCCCCTTCTCGGCTCTCAGGTCCTTGGCTCCAATCTCCAGCACGTCGCTGACCGTGAGTGCGGCGCGGTCACCTTGCGCTGCCCGAGCGAAGGAGCAGAGCGGAACGAGCTCGGCCTTGACAAACTCCAGGCGCGGCAATTCGCTGGCCACGTAGAGGTGAAAGCGCGTATTGGCCAGGCAGTGTTCCTCCAGGAAGCGCGCCGGCGGCGAACGGCGCACAAATTTGGCATAGCTGCCGCCAATCTCGATCTCGCCAAGCTGCGGGTGAGTGAAGGGCTTCCAGTCTATCCACCCTTCGCCATGCAGTTCCTCGTCCACCCAGCGCAACGCCTCCGCCTCGCTCACATCCCCGTCGCCATTGTAGTCGGCCGGGATGCCCCACAGCTCGATGAGAAACGAGGGCGCGCCGTACATGCTGTAGGTCCACGGCGGGAACTGGCCCACGCCGCCGTTGAGCGTCGGGCGATACTTGAGGATCTGCACCCCGCGTGCGGCCAGGATCTGGTACATGGTCAAGTCGCGCTGCTTCTCGCGTTGTACCGTGACGTTCAGGAAACCTTCCATAAGTTTCTGCTCCTCAGCGCTGAGGGGAGGAAGGTCCAACTCTGCTGCGCGGCGCCGCTCGGGAGGTGGGGCACTTTCCATGCGCGCCTCTTTGCCCAGCGCCATCATAATCAGTTTGCCGGAGTTGTGGTAGTGGAACACGCCGTTGATGTTGGGATGGGTGCGGAAGAACTCGATCACCCCCTTGGTCTCCGGTTCCGAGATGGGGAAAGGCCAACCGTTCTGCACGCTGTAGTCGTAGGGAAAGTTGCGCGCCATGTCCAGGCCCCCGGGGATGTCCTCATTGATGGAGCCGTCGCCATCATTGTCGATGCCCTCGGTCCCCAGGAGAGTCCAGCCGCCCGGCGGTTCTCCCGGCTTGCAGCGCACCAGGAGCCGCGGATCCTCCGGGCTGATCTTCCAACGCCCCAGGGGGTCCCGCTTGCGCATTAAGGAAATCTCGCCGTCACCGTTCAGGTCCTCCTCCGGATCCTCATCGTAGAGACCATCGCCGTCGTTATCTATGGGGCGGTAGTTCCAACGCGGATGGTGCATGGTGTTCGGCTCGGTGATGAAGGAATTCATTGCGTCCGGATTTACCGACGGCCGCACGTAAAAGACCACCCGGTCGACCAGGTCCGTGACAAAATCGTCGTTGCCATAGCGCGTCAGGAGATACCAGCAGGTGTAGAGCGGCACCATCATGCCGTTCACTTCGTTCCCATGGATGTTGCCATCGATGTAAAAGCCTGGCCTTTCTAAGGTATCGCCCTTGGCAAAGTTGGTGATCTCCATCACCCAGAGCTCACGCCCCATGCGGCTTTTCCCCGTGGAATAGAGCTTGGCCAGGTTGGGGAAACGGCCGGCCAAGCCTTTGAGGATTTTGGTCATTCCCTCGTAGTCCTGGTAGGTTTTCCAGTTCACAAGAAAGCTCTCCTCACCATGACTTTTTCCGGGCGAGCGTACCTGTCCGGTCGCCTGGGTCGTCAGGCTGAGGAGTTGCCAAACCACCAGCGCCGTGCACAGCCATCTCATCGCGCTCTCCTCCTTGCTCCTGGTTATCCCTGTGGCACGCCTTCTGGCGCGCTACCTGTCTCCGCTCGAGCCGGCGGCACTATGGCCCCCCGCAATCTACTGCGACGTAATACTCTCGCGCACGTAACTCCGCCATGTCTGCCTCCTCCTTCTTTTTCCAGAGACGCAGTAAGCGCGCACGTTGCAGATGACACTCCCTCGCCAAATATGAATCCGGGAACGAGCGGGCCGAGCGCGTGAAGAGCTCGTGAGCGCGACATAATGAATCCGGGTCGCTCTGTGCCGCTAGACGCTGTGCCTCCAGGAAATCCTTCCGCCAAAGACGAGCCACAGGACTCATGCGCTCGGCCTCCTGAAGGACGCGGAAGGTATCAAGCTGGACCCTTGCCCCTTTTGTCAGAATGGGGGGAATAGGCTCGTGGAAGAACGCCTCCAGCCCCTCCACATAGGCCGCCGCTTCCCGACGATTGTAGGCTGGCTGCCGCAGACGCCACTCTTCTGCCGGATTAGTGAAGAACGACGCCTCGACGATGACCCCCGGAATGCCGTAGGTCTGACGGAGAACTGCCGTTCCGGCCGTGGGGAAGATGGTGTGATCTGACGCCAGACTGAGCGGCGTCTCCGGGCGGTGGAGGGCGCGCGCCATGGCACAGAGGAGATGGCGGCCCAGCGCCACGCCGGCCTGGTTTTCGGAAGCGCTGCCATGGAAGTAGGCCACCGGAAAATTCACCCCCGTGTCTGCAGCGGCATTGTGGTGGATGGAGAGAAAGAGGTCTGCCTCTCCTGCCACTGCCACACGCGCCCGCTCAGCCAGCGGCACTTCCACGTCCGCGGTGCGGGTCATGAGCACCTTGGCGCCGCGTGCCTCCAGCAACTGCCGGAGAACCAGGGCAACGCGGAGATTAATCCATTCTTCCCTTTCTCCTGTGGGGCCGATGCGGTAAGAGTCGACGGCACCTGTCCCGCCGTGTCCAGGGTCAAGGCAAATGGTCCTACCTCTGAGCGCAGAAGGTCTGTTGCAATCAACGACAACCAACAAGAACCAGAAGATCATTGTCACCACGCAGGAGAGGGGCACAGGCGCAGCACGGCGAGGACGAAGATCACGCCGTCCACGCCTCATCTGAGACCAACTGCACCCGGCGCCCTGCCTGTGGCTTTGCGGGACACATGCGGGGTCGGCTTTGGGGCAGACGCCTCTTGGGAAACCGGAGCGACGGGCCCGAGTTTGGCTCCCTGGCTCGTGGGGATAGGATGCTGCCATCGTGCTGCCATTGTACGAATTTCGCGAGAAAAAGTCAACAAGAATATCGCGGCGAAGAAGAGCCCCTCATCACGCGGGTTAGCGGGGCGGTCTTGGAAGGGCCAAGCCGAAAAGAGCTCTGCCATTGGTCAAGGACCTGCCTCTTCTGCGCAAGATGCCCGCGAAGGCGCGGACGCCTCTGATGCCTTGCCGCACCAGCGGCCTGGGCACACCCGCTCCATTTGACCTTGACGCCACCAGCATCGCACTTGGGCACCTGCCGCACCGCACGGCTGTGCACCACTCGCACGCAAGGCCCCTTTCCTCGACGCGGTCCAGACCAAGAAGCTTGAAAAGACCGCTGAAGCGCCAGTGTGTCGTCGCCTCTCTCATCCTGAAGCTGAAAGAGCGCCGGCCGAGGACTTGTCGTCGCAAGGAGGCAACGCTTACCGCCTTGCCATCGCAAAGAGGTAGAGCCCCCACTGTGATGAGCGCCGCGTGCGGGCCATGCGCCGGAAAAGGGCGGGGGGAATCCGGTCTCCAAAAGGATGGAAAAACAAGGGCGGGAGGAGGAACAGCCCATCGATTTCCACCTCCCGGAAGCCGACCCACCGGCACAACTGGCGAAAATAGGCCGGCGTCCAGCGCTCCTCGTATCCGTAGGAGCGCGAAACAAGACCTCGCAGCGTGGGATAGAAACGCATCAGCTTTCGGTGGAGAAGCAATTGGTGGAGCGCCTCGTAGACGGCCCAATCCTTGCGGCGGCCGTTGGGCACGGAGAGGACCACCCTCCCGGTTTCGTGCAGAAGCCTGGTCCAGCTCTCCAGCACAGGCACGTGGTTCCGAAAATGTGCGAGCAGGCCGAAAGAGATGAGGGCATGGAAGCTATGAGGCTTGAAAGGAAGGTGGGTCGCATCGGCCACCACCGCCAGCGCTCACCCGGAGGCCGATTTTGTCCTGGCGCAGGTCGCCCTCGCATTTGAAAGGAGCAGGTCAGTTCCAACGCAATGGACGCCTCGCCGCAGGAGATATTCCACCCACCGGCCGTCGCCGCAGCCGATGTCCAGCACGGTGTACCCGGGCAGCAGATTCTCGTCCAGCATCTGCTGGACCTGGCGATCATAGGCCGCAGAAGTATACTCTGCGATGTTCGACCAGCGCGGTCCGGGCAGAATAGGTTTGCCTTTGGCATACCGTTCCCACTCCTGCCCACTGCTCCGTTCCGCTCCGCAGGCCATTGCGCTCCACCTCCGATTTCATCTTGGGCACAAGGCACTATGCCTTTTCAGCAGTCCCCCGGACTCGGCTTGGCCGGTCGGAGGACAAAGGAGATTGGGCTCGTCCTCGGGCGAATCGCGCTCCCGTGTCCCGCGCCGGATTGGGAACTGCCGGATGCCGTGGCCAATCTGCACCCAATGCTCAGGCTCCGCACCCCAAGACACGGTCTATGCTCTTGAGCTCCTCAAGAGAAAACTGTAGGTTGCGCAGCGCGCCAACATTGGCCTCAAGTTGCGCAACCTTGCTCGCGCCAACCAGGGCAGAGCTCATGTGCGGATGCCGCAACACCCAGGCGAGGACCATCTGCGCTAAACTCTGCCCGCGGCGCTTGGCAATCTCATCCAGGCGGCGCACCTTGGCCAGCGTTTCCTCCGTAAGCTGCTCCGGCCGAAGGGAGCCATGCGGCTTGGCAGCCCGCGCATCAGGCGGAATCCCGTGCAGGTAGCGATCGCTCAGCAACCCTTGCCCCAAAGGCGAAAAGGCGATGCACCCAATGCCGAGCTCCTCAAGGGTAGCGAGAAGGCCCTCTTCGGCCCGTCGGTCGAGCATGTTGTACTTCGGCTGGTGAATCAGGCAGCGGACACCCATCTGCTCGAGGAGTGCTGCAGCCTGACGTGTCTGATCGACACCATAGTTGGAGATGCCCACGTACAACGCCTTCCCCTGGTGCACGGCGTGCGCCAGCGCGCCCATGGTCTCTTCCAGCGGCGTCTCGGGGTCGAAGCGATGGCTGTAGAAAATGTCCACATATTCCAACTGCAGCCGCCTGAGGCTTTGGTCCAGGCTGGCCAGCAGGTGCTTACGCGAGCCCCACTCGCCGTACGGACCAGGCCACATGAAGTAACCGGCCTTGGTGGAGATGACCAGCTCGTCGCGATGGCCAGCAAGGTCTTGACGGAGGATCTTGCCGAAATTCTCCTCGGCGCTCCCCGGCGGGGGACCGTAGTTGTTGGCCAAGTCAAAGTGGGTGATGCCAAGGTCCAACGCGCGCAAGATGATGGCACGGGCGGTGGAAAGGTCATCCACTTCGCCGAAATTATGCCACAGACCCAACGAAACGGTCGGGAGCTTCGGCCCGCTCTTGCCACACCGGCGGTAGGTCATCCTGTCGTAGCGGCTTGCGTCTGTTACCATCTCTTCCCTCCGCATGGGCCCAGGCGTTGCCCGGATAGTCGCTCACTTCGTTCTACCTGACTTGCTCCGAGAATCCGCACAATAGTGGGGCCGGAGCCTCGCGAAATGCCGTTTGTGCCTGCGCGTGGATGGTCGGAAAAGGACTCTCATGCGCCGGGCACATCAACCGAAGAGGAAGAACTTCCTCCTCTTGACCCCCAGTCGGCGCAGGTAAGCATCAAGCTCGGGCATCGGCCGGTCAGGTGCACGGAGCACTCTTGCGGCCGAGGTGAAGGTCTCCATGGGGAACCGCACGCGCAAGAGTTCAAAGCTCTTGTCAAAGTCGTTGACCGGCAGGGCGCGGCCTGCCAGCCAGCCGAAGGCATCCAGCAGCGCGCCGAGCCCCTTCTTGCGGAAGGAGATCACGGGTATGGGATAGTCGCTCCCGTAGAGAAAGCGATGCGGCATCCTCCTGGCCAAAGGGAGCACCTGGGCGACGTACTCGAATCTGCCCGGGAGGCAGAAAGCCGACATGTCCGCGTATAGCGGCACATGGGCGGCGACCTGCGCCACGCGCTCAAGAAGAAGCGCAAACACCTGCTCCCAGTACTCGTTGTGCCGGTCAAAGAGCGGGCCGAGCGGCGTGGCTGCATGCGCCACGATGAGCGTGGCCCCGTTCTGCAAAGCGAGCGAAATGCCGTCGCCAGGGCGCGAGCCGTAGCGCCCGGCGGCAGCGTTGAAAAGGAGCTCATCCGTCGTGTCCAGCACCGTAGGGATGGTCTCCTCAGGACCCACGTGCATGAGAAGCGGCAGGCCAAGCAGGGCCAAGGCGCGATAGAAGCGCTCCGCCAGCGGGTGCGTGGGGTCAATGCACTGAGCGGAGGGCAGCCACTTGCACAGCACTGCTCCGTCTCGGGCGCAGTACCAGAGACGTTCCAGCGCATCTGGGGCGTAGGGATGCACCGAGCAGCCGAAAAGGAACACCGGATAGATGCGCGCCAGTCCTGCACAGTAGTCGTTGGCCACGTAGAGATGCGTTGCCTCGCGCCGCAGGTGGCCGTCTTCGCCATAGACCGCGTCCAACGCCAGCAGCACCGCTTTGTCCACGTGACGCGACTCGCGCACCTGGCTGAAGAGCACGCTCACATAGCGCGGACCGGTAATCTGCTCTTCGCGCAGCTTGGTCACCAGCTTGACCCCCTCGAAGGAGGTGGACCTTTTGAACTCCTCGGAGACGTAGTACATCTTCTCGTTCTCGCCCGCGGGGCCGGCTATGTGCACATGAATATCGATTACGTCTGTGGGCGAAAAGGATCGTGGCATTCCCCTGCCTATGGTCATCCTCCGCGATTCAAGCGCCTGCAGACGTCAGAATTCACCGCTCAGGCCCAGTGCAAAGTTGCGAATCTCCCCCATGGTGCGCTCGATCTGCGTGTAGTAGTAGTCCAGGGCATTGTTCACGGCAGCGTGCACTTGCAGATTCCCCAGATGCCAGATGAGACGAAAGTTCCATATCTTCTGGGGCACTCGTTCATCATAGCGGAAGAGCTTGACGGCTTCCATGCGGCTGGCGTAGCGGTATTCGGCCTGCAACTCCCACGCGCCCATGCGAAGCGAAGGCATGAGGTGCGCAATCAGCTTGGGTCGGTAGGCGAGCAGTTCCCCGCTGGTCAAGTCCTTTGGCCCCATCAGGGTCAGCCATGCGTTGAGGCCCACTCGCCGCTGCCACCAGCGGCCTGAGGTGGCCAGCTCCACGCCTTGCACGCGCGCCTGCACCAAGTTGCGAAAACGCACGCTCACCTTGCTCTCCTGGCCCAACTCGATCTGGCTCTGCCGCAAATCAACCTCGATGAGGTCGTGAAAATCGGTGCGAAACGCCGCCACCTCCAAGTAGCAGTCGGGAATAAGGTACTGCCGCCAGCCCAGCTCGTAGGACCAAGAGGTCTCGGCGCGCAGCTCGGGATTTGCCTGCACGATGACGCTGCGGTTCTCAAAATCAAGGTAGCGCTCGGCGATGGTGGCGGCCCGAAAGCCACTCCCAGCAGAGGCGCGCAGCACCGTGTTGGCGTGTGGTCGCCAATTGAAGCCCAGTCGCGGGCTGAGCAGCGCCTGCGCCACCCCACCGATGAGCTGGTAGCGATCGTAGCGAAGGCCCGGCGTAATGCTCAGCCTCCCCTGAAAGAGACGAAATTCGCTCTGCCCGTACAGCCCCACCGTGTAGCCCTGGTGCTCGCCAAAGTACTTGGTGCTGCCCGTGTCCCGGCGCCACTCACAGCCGTAGGTGATCGCTACCTGGCGCGCTGGCAGCAGGTCGCCCTGCACCTCGGCTCCCCAGCCGTGCGCCGGGTTAAAGTCGGTGGTGGTGACGAATTGGCTGCCCATCAGGGTCATCAGGTAGGAGAGGCGGAACTTGAGGGCGGCCTTGGGGGAAAGCACCAGGTTGTAACGGGCGTAGAAGTTGGCCATCTGGATCTTTGCGCGGCTGTTGCGATTAGAAGGCCGCACCTGGAACGGATGGCGCGGATCGTCCCACCCTACGAAGATGCCGGTCAGGTTGTTGTTGTAGCCACCGTACAGGGTCAAGTTCGAGCCGCCGGACAAGGCGTAGGTAAGCTTACCGGTGACATTCCAGCGGCGAAAGTCGCCCACCTCCGTGTAGCCGGTGGAGACGTGGCGGCCGGCGGAAAGGCGCACACCCAGCCGCCCGAACTTGCGGCTGTAGCTGAGGTCCGCGCGGCCAAAAACCAAGGGCGTGTCCGTCCACCGCCACTCCTCGTAGCGGGGCTGGCCGTATTCGCCTGCCACCACTCGCACCCCTACTCGCCCCTCTTCGCTGGGAGCCTTGGTGATGATGTTGATCACTCCGCCCAAGGCAGCGGATCCCCACAGCGCGGAGCCGGCGCCTTTGACCACTTCGATCCGCTCGATGTCCAGCACCGGCAGCAGGTCCCAATTGAACTCGCCGGTATCGCTCGCCATCACCGGCACGCCGTCCACAAGGAGCAGCGTGCGATTGGCTGCCCCCAAGGTGAAGCCAGTGGAGCCCCGGATGTTGACCTGCTCTCGCACAAAACTCACCCCGGGGACCATTTCCAACACCTGGTCCACGCGCAGGGCCTGCCGGGCGCGAATTTCCCGCGCTCCGACCACGGCGATGCTGTTCGCCGTCTGATCCAGGGGACGCTCTCCTTTGTCGGCGGTGACGACCACAGGATTCAAGTCGACCACAGTCTGCTCCAACGCGGCCGTCACGGAGGTCGTCACCCCTGGCAGGACTACCACGCCGGTCAGGCGAACAAGGCGGTACCCGATCATGGAGACGCGCACGGTGTAAATACCTGGGGGCACCTTGGCGATGACAAAGCTACCCTGCGCATCGGTACTGGCACCGAGGAAGGTTCCTTCCACCTGCACGTTCACCCCGGGAAGAGGCTTCTTGGCAAGGGCGTCGGTCACGCTCCCGGCGATCCGCCCGACTTCCCCTGCCCTCGCGGGGGCAGAAAGGCCCACGAGCAGCGCCAGAGCTCCAACCATCCGCCACCGGCCAACGGCAACCCGGCCTCCTCTGGCCAAGTGACGAAGGCAGCGCAGGTCATGCCTCAGGCGGATCGTCATGGTGGGGACCTCTCAGGGAAAAGTCACGCCGGAAAAATCCACCTGGATGTCCACGTCCCTCGCCTGCCCTCCGCTGGAGACGATTACCGTCCCCGGCCGCGCAGGTTCAGCCGGATCGGCGTAGAAACCCAAGGTCACCAGGTCGGCAAGGCTGCTCATCTTCTTCGGCACCCAGAACAGGACCACATAGTTGTACCCGCCCGCGCTCACGCGAAGACGATAGGAGGAAGAGTCCACGAACACCGGCTGAGAGTAGTCGACGTTCTCAAACAAGAAGTGCTGGAACTCTGAGGTGGGCTTCACGCGGTAGACGGCGAGCAGCACCATGGAGGTCTGCGCGGGCCACTCACCGGCGTACCGTATCCGCCCGGAAATAGCGGCGTCCTTGGTCACCACTTCCCAGTTGGCGTAAATGTCGATCCCCTCCGCCACTGGGTTCTCCTTGGAGACTTGCACCGTAGCAGGGAGGAACGAGTGCAAGCTACCCGTGTAGATTCCCATCAGCCCGGTCAGGTTCCAGCCAGATCCCTTCTCCTTCCAGACCACGCCTGCGAGCTCGTATGACGTGGGCGACACCTGAATTGCGTAGGGAACGCTGTCGCCTATGCTATAGTTCAGCGCCCCTGACTGACCCGCGTAGAGCAAGTTCTGCGGGTCCTTGGGGGGAAACTCCTTGAGGGCGAACACTTCGACGCGATCGGTGTTTGCCGGTGGCTGCCCGGCAAAGAAGATGACGTTGCCACGGATCTCATAGTCCACCGGGTATAGGCCGTGGTCCACCTGACAGCCGACAAAGGCTGCCACCGCCCCAAGGAGGATCCCTTTGCCGATTCCTCGCCGCATCGCGGCCTCACCGCACCAGAAGCAACTTCGTCACACCTCCCGCCCCATCCGCAGCTAAGCGCGCAAAGTACAGTCCTGATGGCACCTGCCTGCCTGCGCCATCGCGTCCGTACCAGGGACGATGGTGCAGGCCAGGCGGCAACTCTTCATCAACGATGCGCGCCATGCACCTGCCCGCGACGTCATAAACCTCAAGCACCACCCGGCTGCGCCGCGCGAGTCTGAAGGACAATACGGTAGTCGCGTGCACTGGGTTGGGATAGGCAGCAAGGGCAAGCTCCGCCGGGCCCTCGTTGGAACTGGCGGCCACGGCACTGGGGGAAGCCCAACGTCGCTGCAAGGAGACCGTCACCCGCAAAGGATGCGCCGCCTGCTCACACAAACGAGCCGCCTGCTCGGGCGAAAAACCCGGCGGCAAGAAATAGTTGCGGTAGACCACGCTGAAGGTCGCGCCTGGGGCAAAGTAGTTCTGGATGTTGCCCGAAAGGAGAAAGCCGTTGTCCCCATAGGAGAGCATGTCCCCCGTGTCTTTGGACAGGGCGCTCCCGTCCGCGGTCTTGCCGTCGGTGGCATCGTAGTAGTACAACCCAATTCGGTCTCCCAACTGTGGCACATGGAAAAGATTGACCATCGTGCCGGCGGCACCCGTAACCAACGTCCAGTTCAACTGACCAGGGCTGCAGGCAGGGTCGACCTGGTCCTTGATACCGTCCACGGGTACGCCGGCCGTGTTGCGCGCGCTGTAGAAGCGCATGCCCGCGGCACTTGGACTCATGTCCCAAGAGGCGCGCAGCACGGACACCGTCACGCCCAAGTCCTTAGCCTGCTCCAGGGGCAAGGCGGCCAACTCGAAAGAACCAGAATAGGGGTAGAAGAAGACGGTTTGGGTAAACGGCTGGTCGACATCAACCAAGGCAATCTTTCCTTGGAAACGACCATTGAGATTGCGGATGATGCGGACCGGCCCCACGCGGGCGTACCATTGTTCTGCCCTGATCAGCTCCTCGTCCATGTAGATTGGGAAAATGAGAAAGGACCCGATTGCCCGCACCTTGAAGCGGTCGAAAAGGTCGACGCCCGAGCCGCCTACCTCGCGGGAAATGACCACGTCCGCGAGCTGGCCTGTGGCGTTGAAGCCAACCTGATAGTTGGTGTTGGAGACCCTGTCCTGCAAGCTGTCATAGGCCAGGCCGTAAGGGTTCGGCACGCCCGTCTGCGGCCCTTGCCAGTAGAGATAAGCATACCCCATTGTGCCGTCCAACGAATCGAAGAAGGCCAGCTCAAAGCGCAAGGAGTCGCCTGTGGCGGGCCATTGCGTGCTATCGGCTCTGTCGCCGAGGTCTCTGGCCATGAGCACGAGCTCATCGTCCAGGTCCAGGATGCCGAGGAGCGAATCTTCGGCCACAAAGTAGCGGTCCCACGGCCGCACCCGCGGATTCACCTCGTCGATCTGAAAAGGGATCGCCTGCCACTGGTCCTCTTCGGCCCGATATGCCCAAAGGCGCACATCAGCGACGGGCAGCATCGCTGCCGCAAGCAACGAATCTCCGGCCACCACCGTCGGCTCGTAGGGCCGGTCAATCCGCGCCCAAAGGTGCGTGGCCGCACAGAGGGAAGAGAACAGGACAACAAGCCCCATCTGTCGCCACCCTGTCAGCAGTCTGTTTTCAGTCCGGGGATGCGCTCGTTCCAATCGCCAGTCTCCTTCGTGTGACTCCGATCCCTTTCCCCTGACGCCACTGGCAAGGTACGAAAGCTGCCGCTCCCCCGGTGTGACGGCTCGCACAGAAGATTTTGCCTCCATCAGGTACCCGGTGCCGCTTACGCGAAAGCTCCATCTGGCTCGGAGCCCCAAGGCCAGTGTCTTCGTCCATCTCGCGAAGTTTCCCACTTGCCCAGCAACGCCTCAGCGACCCTTCTCCGGCAGGTGGCGACGGAAGCGATCGCGATAGAGCCCGATCTCTTCTATCGGCGGATTGACAAATCCTCTTTGCAAGGCTACGGAACCCTTGCGCAACCGGAAATCGCCGCGTTCTTTGGCCACGAAACCTGGGTCTCCTTCCAAGATCGCGTTGCCTGCGAGCTCCTCGCGGAACTGCGGGTCGTCGTTCTTGTACACGGTGCCTGTGGGAGCATCCTTCACCTCCGGCCCGCGCCAGTAGCAGAGCACGGGGTCAGCGATGACGTTGTCGCGCATTTCCAGTAGGCCCGGGTCCACCCCGTCTTCGATATCCAGCCAGGTGCCTCCGGCGGAGACGTTGCGCAGCACCTTGTTGCCGCGCGGCACTGCCGGATTGTCCGCATAGTAGCCCAGGAGCTCCGGATAGCGCGTGCTGAAGGGTGGTTGGTCGTAGTTGACGTCGCGCATGCGGTCGGTCAGCCACGTGTACCCGCCGTCGAAGTAGTTGCGGGCCCAGGTGAGGCCCCGTGCATCGATGTGCACCGAGGCCTGGCAGTCAACGAACACGTTGTTCTCCACCAGGTTGTCCCTCCCTCCGCCGAGAAAGACCGCCCTGCCGGCGCGATAGAACACATTGCCCACCACGGCCGTGCCGCTCATGAAATCGTCCAGGTAGACTCCCATCACCCCAAACAGACCGGGGCCGTGCAGATCGTGAATGAAGTTGTAGCGGACCACCGTACCGCGCCAGGTGTAGTCGCGTCCGCCATATATTGCTCCAGCGTCGCCCGTCTCCTTGACCACGTCATAGATCTCATTGTATTCGATGACGTGCTCGTTGCCGTTGAAGTAGATCGCTTCGTGCGGGGCATCATGAACAAGATTGTGCGCTACATGATTGCCCACGCCCTCCACCCGTATGGCATCACGGTAGGTGAGGTTAATGCGGCTAATCCGGTAGATGTGGTTGTTGAGGGCAAAATGAGACGCAGGGAGCAGCGAAAGTCTGTCTCCACCGATCAGCCGGATCCCTCCATCTCCCGTGTCGTGGATATCGCAGCTTTGCACACCGTTGCGCACCCCTCCGCTCACGGTCACGCCACTGTTGCCAATGTTGCGAACGACACACCCGGCCAGCACGTTGTCATGCCCGCCAGTGATGCGCACTGCGTTGCCCCGCGTGAACTCGAAGACCAGCCCCTCGAGGGAGACAAAGGCCGTGGTCGAAAGTCTGACCATGTCCTCAGCCAGCTCTGAGACCCACAGGTCGCCAGGCCGGACTTCTTCTGGCGGCCAGAAGTAAAGCATCCCTTTGTCTGGTTCCACGTAGTACTCCCCCGGTGCGTCCAATTCTTCGAGCACGTTCAGGAAGTAGAAGGGCTGCTCCTTGGTGTAGCCATAATGGTGGTGCGGCTCAGCGGGATAGATCTCGTGGCGGGCCGTGTCGATGCGGCCCACCGGCAGATAGGCGTCCGCCCAATCCCAGGACCAGAACCCATGCATCCACACCTCCTGCGGCTGCCAGTGGGCGGGCCGGTCCCCTGGGTAGACGAAGCGGCCATAGTGGCGGCCGCGCGGCAGGCCATCCTTGGGCGTGTGTGCTACACCCTCATACAGCAAGCGCGGCCCGTGCTGCGGCACCTCCACAATGCGCAGCCACCCCTCGTTTGGGTAGCGGGCCACGGTCATTCGCTGCCCGCGAAAGAACAGTTCTAGCGGCGCGGGAACTTCCGGAAGTCCCATCCCTGAGCGCTGGCGCCGCCCCACCTCGCTGATCGCCAAGGCGTGCAGGTCCACCGCTAGGACGTGTGACCTTGCTTCAGGGTTGAGCCTGGCAAGAACGCGCCCATCATCCACCTTCCGCCAGCCGCTGAGTGGCCTGCCGCCCACCAGTCGCGCCGTCTCGCCTGGGTAGCTGGCCCAGACTACTCGTCCGGCGACGCTTCCAGAGTCTTCGGCCGTGAGCTCGAAAGTGCTGGCCAGGGCATAGTCCCCGCCGCGCAGAAAGACCCTCACCCCATGCGCAGGGAACTGCCCCGCACGGCGCAGCGCCCGGATCTCCTCCCGTGCCCGCGCCAGCGTGGCAAAGGGCCCGTCACTCGGGGCCGCATTGGCACTGGGCCGCCGGCCCGACCAGGCATCGTTGCCCTGTGGCGAGATGTAGAGCGCAAGCGGACGACGGGTGCGCTCCTGGCAGCCCAGGGTCATGAGCACAGAAAAGAACAAGACAACGCACAACGACAATTTTCGCATGATTCCTCCAAGGCTTCACGCCGTGCCAGCAGCAAGTCCGAGCCCGCGCAGCTCAGGGCTGGACAAATGGTACGCATTTGAGGGGGAAAATGCAACTGTTTTCTTTGCGGATCTGGCCGGAGGACACTTCACTTCAAAATCAAGCGGGAAAGGAGGCGGTCCAGCAGACCTACGGTGAGCAGCACCGCGGCCACTATGGCCAGCAACACAAACTGCTGCGGACAGAAGGGGCTGGCGAGCGAAAGATGCCTGAAAGAACCGAAAAGGTGCTGCGCAGCCGACCAGGCGGCAGCAAAGGCTGCCCACATGAAAAGATGGAGTTTGTAGTAGCAGGCCGCCAGACAGCCAATCCCGGCATAAGCCAACAGGCCCAGCAGCGCAGCCACCCTTGCGGCCCATGTGCTCCTTGGCGTGGCTTGCGCCGCCACCCGTCGCGCAAAGTCCTCCGGCAGGCAGACCGCCGGCGGCACGGCCAAGTCGCCCCACAGACGCAGATAAGCCTGCGCCTGGGCTGAGCAGCGCCGACAGCAAGCGAGGTGACGAGCCACGTCTCCCTCTTCTGGCGCTCCCTCCTCGAGCCATTGTTGCAGTTGCCGGTCAGTGAGGTGCTCGCTCATAGCTCCTCCCGTTCATAGCGGGCCAACAGTCGGTCCTTAAGCCGCTTCCTGGCGCGAAAGAGGTAGCTCTTTATTGTGCCTTGCGGCAGACCCATCACCCTGCCAATCTCCGCATAGCTCATGTGCTCCACGTGGTAGAGGGTCAGCACTGTCCTGTAGGGGGTTGCCAGTGCCATAATCTCTTGCTCCAGGCGTTCGCGCAGGTCTTGCCGGGTGGCGGCTTCCTCTGGCGAAGGATGAGGAGCGGGGAGCTCGTCGAGCGAAGGTCCATCTGCTGCGCTCCGCTCGTAGAGCTGCGGCCTCTTCTTCTGCAGCCAGTTCAAACAGCTGTTGTAGGCAATCCGCGCAATCCAGGTGGAGAGTTTGCAGTCGCCGCGGAACTCCGGGAGGTGGCGATACACGCGCAGAAAGACCTCCTGGCAAAGGTCCTGGCGGTCTTCGGGCTCCTTGACCATGCGGAAGACAATGTGCCCCACCAGCCCTTCGTACTCCTCCACCAGCAGGCGAAAGGCAGAGCGGTCACCTGCCAGAACCCTTGCCACAAGCTCTGACGCGCCTAAGGCCTGTTCTCGGCTCCTCATCGCATCTAATTCGACCGGCAACTTGATGGGATGTTGCACCTCATGGCGCAATGGTGCAACATTTCCCCTGCATGTCGGTCAAATGAGGCGCGCAAAGAATAACCCAGAAAGACAAGGAGGAACGAAGAATGGAATACCTCATGCCCATGGTGGTGGTCGTTGCCTTCTTCGCCAGCGTCGTCTGGATCGTGAAAGTGGTGGCAGACAACAAGACGCGCCGCATGGCCATCGACAAGGGCCTGACCGGCCAGGACCTCGCGCAACTCCTTCGCGGCGAGGTGGCAGCGGCCTCGGCGCTCAAATGGGCCTTGGTGCTCATCGCCATCGGCCTGGGCCTGATCATCGGCTTCTTCCTGGTGCCGGACGACATGCAACCCGAGGCGACGCTCACCTCCTGCGTCGTGCTGGCGGGCGGGGCGCTGGTCGTCTCCTACCTGCTCGCCAAAAAAGGCCGCGTTTGAAGCCGGATGTCCGCCCAGGGAGGCCAGCCGCCGCGCTGACGGCCGGCCTCCGCCGCGGAGGTGCGTCGACTCAGGCGCCTATCCCCATCACCACCAGGTAGAGGCCAATAATGGCCCCTACCAGCAGCCAGCAGATGACAAACCCCCAGATGTCCTGCTTGGTCGGTTTCCAGAACTCCCAGTTCGTGCCCGGAAAGAGCTTGTTGCGCTCCACGATTTCCGGATTCTCGATGGCTGCGCGTACCCGCCGCGTGTCCTCCTCGATGTCGGCAACGGCCGGCGTGTGCACGCAGGCGTAGAACTCGCGCAGCACCTTCTCCGAATTCGGCTTGGCGACCAGGCTCACCAGGAACAAGACCACGAACGGAAAGATGATGTCGAAAACGAACGACAGCGTGGCAAGCTGCGGTTTGGACAGCGCCCGCAAGTCGAATCCCAGCAGCGAGATCAGATACAGTTGGACGCGAAAGATGCCCTGTCCCACCAGCGGCGAGTTGGGGTCGTCTGGGTTCTTGCGCACCACCGTCTCGTAGAACACGCCCACCGGCGGATTGACCTTCTGCTTGTCGATGAGCTGCCCCACCTGTTCGGCCCTGCCTGCTGCCACATCTTCGGCCACCGCCTTCACCCGGATGGTCTCCACGCGCTCATGGGTCTGCACCGTCAGACGTGGGTTCTCGCGGTTGTTGTTGATGGCCGGCACCACGTTCGGCACCACTACCGTGAGCATGATGGACAGCAGCATCTGCACCACCACCGCCTTGGTGGTGAGCCGCCGCCAGAAGTACACCAACCACAACGCCGGCCCGATGATGGTGCCCACCGAGAGCACGTATTTGAAAACTACAAAGATGTCGTCCACCATGCGGGCAAAGTAGATAGTCGAGCCCAGCACCACGAAGATGACGATGCGCCCGACAATCACCTGCAGCTTCTCGCTGGCGCGCGGCGCTAAGGGCAGGAAAATGTTCTTCGTGAACGCAGCCGACCATTCCAGGCTGCTGGCGCTGATGGAGGACATGTTCGCGGCCATGATGGAGGCAATCATCAGGCCGACAAAGCCGACTCCCAAGAGGTCGCGGGTCATGTGTCCCCAAATATTCGTCGGATCAGAAAGCTGGCCGCGATACAACCCGACAGCAATGAGGCCAGTCAGCGCCCAGCCGATCATCGCGAAGCGCTTGATGAAGGCGCCGGTGACCATCCCCATGCGGGCAGAAAAGTCGTCTTTGGGCGAACCACCATAGGTGAAATTGCGCGGCGGCAGGATGATGAGGTTGATGGTCACCATGGCCAGCACAAAGTACCAGGTGTACTCGCTGGTGGCCGCGCTGCCAAAGATCTCGAACATATAGTCCGGGACCCGCGCGTGCAGGCCCTGGAAGCCGCCAAGGGCGTGCAACCCCACCGGCAGCAACAAGAACGAGAGAATGAGAATCAACATGCTCTGAATCACATCGTTGAGCACCGCCGCAAACAGACCCCCCAACACCGTGTAGCTGCCCACAATCAACGCGTAGACCACGTAGAACACGTCCATGTTGAGATAGGAGATGTAGGCGTGAAGCTCGTTGCGCTTCAGCTTCTCCTGCAGAACCGTCAGGCGCTCTTTCTCTTCTGCGGTGAGGTCGCCGTAGCTCTGCTTCTGCAGCATGGTCTGCAGCTCGTTGAACTCGGCGACGCTGCGCCGCTCCTCCACGGTGTATTCGCTCTCGGGCTTGACCATCATCGCCTGCAGGGTCTTGCCGGTGAGCAAATATCCGATGGAACCGCCGTAAATGGCGCTGAGCAGAATATAGAGCGCAAACAGCGCCGCCAAGAACTTGCTCTCGAACCGGTGCAGGTAGATGTCGCCCGGCCCGACATAGCGCGCACGGCGTTGGAGAATCGAGACGAACCAATAAAATGGGGTGAACAGCAGAGGGAGGTTCTGAAACCACATGCCGGAGAGCCCCTGGCGGTAGATCTCCCGCGCCACGCCAGCCGCCTGGTCAGCACTGGTAATGGTGCCAAAGTGCATCGCCGTAGTAAGGAATTTGCCAAAGCTGCGGCCTCCCTGGTAGAAATCGCGGGTGTTTTTGACTCTCCGCCGCGTCCAGGTGCCGATGAGGACCATGGTGGAAAAGTAGACGATGATGATCGCCCAATCGAGAAGATGCAATCCAAGGAAATTCACGCTGCCTCCTCTTCCTGACCCTGTCGATTTGCGTTACTGTGCCTGTCTATCTCCAATCCGAACACGGTATGGCGAAGCTCACGAGCGTTTGAGGATCTCACAAGGTTTTCGATGTCCATATCTCAGCAAGAGTTCGGCGATCGCGCTCGACCTGAGCAACATCTCGCAGCGCTTCTGGGTAGTCAGCCAGCACCCAAAGGCCAGCTCAAACTCTGTCTCGGCATTGGGCTCATGAGCGCTCACCCTGAGAACCGGACGCGCCGCGCGCTCCCGCTAAGGATTGCTTTTGGCCTCCAGAACGAGCCCTAGCCAGCATGGTCTCGTCCGGCAGCCCATTCACCCAACCGCTATCAGGCCCCTCCTTTTACTTCTTCGGATAGGCCGGCTTTTCCGGGAAGACAAACGGCTCGGTCTTGATTTTCTCTAACAGGAAAGCGATGGCCGTTTCCAGTTGCTTGTCGTGGCCAGCCATTTCCGAAGCCGGGTCGTTCTCCACGAGGATGTCGGGGTCAGCGCCGTGGTTTTCGACCCACCACGTGCCCTCGCGGCCATAGAAGGCATTGTTGGACTGGTGCACCAGCCCGTTGTCAATGGTGGTCTGGCCGTTGACGATGCCCACCAACCCACCCCAGGAAGGCGTGCCGATCACCGTGCCCAACTTCCTGGCCTTGAAATGCTCCACAAAAGCCTCGCCATCCGAGCCGTTGTACTCATTAGTCAACACGACCAGGTGGGCGTTGGACGCGCTGCCCGGGTAGCGGAACGGCACCATCTCCTTGAGGCAGTTGTAGGCCACCATCTTGCGCTCTAACTTGTCGATGAGAAAGTACTCCGTCCAGCCGCCGCCGTTGCCGCGCACATCGATGATCAGCCCCTTCTTGTAGCGGAAGGCCCTCCAAAACTTGTCGAACTGCGCCGTGTTGCCGGAGCCCATGGCGGTGATGTGCATGTAGCCGAGCTCGCCATTGCTCGCCGCCAGCACCTTCTTGATGTTATCGGCAAGCCAGCGATTGTAGCGCAGGCTGTTTTCCGAGCGCACGGGCTCCACCTCATAGGTGGCGGCCCCCACTGCAGAAGGACGCCGGTTTACGGTCACCTTCACCTTCTGCCCGGCCGTCATTTGCAGGTACTGGTAGGGATTCTCCGGAACGCGCACTTCCCTGCCGTTGATGGCGATGAGATAGTCCCCCTCCTTCAGGTCAATGTCGGGCCGCACAAGCGGTCCTTTCAAGTCTCGGTCATAGTCCGTGGGGCCAAAGATACGCGCGAAACGATAGTAGCCGCTCGTCGACGGCTCCAACTCCGCGCCCAACAGGCCGGGGAACGTCGGGTCCTCGGGAGGCAGCAGCGGGCCCCTATCGCCGCCGGAGATGTAGGTGTGCGACACGCAGAGCTCGCCCACCATCTGGGAGAGCAGCCAGTTCAGGTCCTCGCGCGAGCGGAGCTGCGGCACATACGACCGATAGAACTCGCCCATTTTTTGCCAGTCGCGGCCGTGCATGCCTGGGTCGTAGAAGAAATCGCGATACCACCGCCAGGTGTCCGAGAAGATCTGCTCCCACTCCTTGCGCGGCTGCACGCGATAGCTCATCTGCTCCAAGTTCAGTTTCTGGCCAAGGTCCTTTGCCGAGTAGGCCTTGCCCGGGGTGGTGACAAAGTACTCGTTGCCCTTGCGCACCAGCATGTGCTCCCCTTGCACGGACAGACGCCAGTCGCTGATCTTCTTGTCGATGACCACCTCCTTGCCGGCGGCCACGTCAAAGATGTGCAGCAGCCAGCGCGCATCCCCCTTGGGCGTAAGGATTTGGTCGTACTCATCCTCCCCAAACCCTTGGCTGGCTACCCAGGTGAGGTAGCCCTTCCCTGCCTTCAGGTAGAAGTAGTTGCCCGCTTCTACCGGCACGGAAAAGATGCGTTCGCCGATGCCCTCTATGTCAATGCGGAACGGCGCGGGGCTCTTCTGCTCCGCCTCGCTGCCTTTTTCGAAGGGCGGCTTCTGCCCGGCCTTGAGCTGCACCAACATCACCTTGACCGGATTGGGGATCACATGGTTGTCCTCGAAAACATCCATGCGCGCGTCAAAGTTGCGGTAGGAAAGAAAGTACAGATACTCCCCCTCAGGGTCAAAGGAGGGGTTCAGGCAATCGTAGAACTCGTCGGTCACCGGGTAGCTGCTCTTCTGTTCGAGGCTGTAGAGGAAGATCTTGCTATTGCGGTTGTACTGCACGAATGAGTACGCAATCCACTTGCTGTCCGGCGACCAGCAGTAGTCGCTAATTTCCCAATAGAACTCGTCGTTCTTGAGCTGGTTGGAGCAGGCGACCTTGGTGAGCTGCCCTGTCTTTACGTCCACGTAGTAGATGCAAAAGTCCTTGGTGCCGAACAGGATCTTGCTGCCGTCCGGCGACCACTCCAGGTGGTAGACCGTGGTGCGCAGGCCATCGGTCAGTTGGCGCCAAGGGCCCTCGTTTTGCATGTCCAGGAGGTAGAGCTCATACTCGCCGCTGCGGTCGGAGAAGAAGGCCAGCCACTTTCCGTCCGGGGACAACTGCGGGTAGCGCTCGCGCGTGCTCGGGCTGTTGGTGAGGTTGCGCGCCTGCTGTCCTTCCTCGGCCGGCACTGTGAACACGTCGCCTCGCGCCTCGAACACTGCCGTCTTGCCGTCGGCACTAATGGACATGCTGTGGATATAGTCCTTGGGGTTGATGGTTCGCTCCGCAAGCTGCCAGCCGTCGGTGGGGATTTGCACCTCCACGCGCCGACTCTGCCCTGACGCCAGATCCAGCACGTGCAGGTAGCCGGCGTGCAGGTAGACGATGGAGCGCCCGTCGGTGGATGGCATCTGCACGTCCACGTCGGTATAGTTGGTCACCTGAGTGATCTGGCCTGAGGCAAAGTCATAGCGATAGATATTGGCAATGCCATTTTCGCCCTGGTCGGAGACGTAGTACATCGCCTCCCCAATCCACATGGGGTAGGCATTCTTGCCCACGTAGTTGGTGAGCTTGCGGAACTCCTTGCTGCGAAAGTCATAGAGCCAGATGTCCGGGTACTGGCCACCCTTGTACCTTTTCCAGTAGTACTCTTCCCGGCCGCGCGGGTTGTAGACCATCTTGCTGCCATCGGCCGAGAACGAGCAGAGGATGCCCCTGGGCACCGGGAGTCTTTCCGGATAGGTTCCGTCGATAGAGACGGCAAAGAGCTTGACGATGGGGCGGAAGGTGTTCTCAAAGCTGGCGCGGTAGACAATCTTCTTGCTGTCGGGCGTCCAGGTGACCACCTGTGCCTGGCCGCGGTAGGTGAGGCGCTTGGGCGTGCCGCCGTCGATGGGCATGAGGTAGACGTTCGGCCCGCGCTGGTAGTTGGCCGAAAAGGCGATCCACTGCCCATCCGGGGAGAATTTGGCGGAGAACTCGTTGCCCGGGTGGCTGGTGAGGCGCATGGCCAGGCCGCCGCTTGCCGGCACGGTCCACAAGTCCCCCTCGAAGGTGAAGACGATCCTGTCGCCGCGGATGTCGGGGTACTGCATGAAGCGCCCTTCGATGGCGGCGTGGGACATAGTTGCCGTGATGAGCAAAACGATCCAAGAGACGAGCACTCTCTTCATGGCGACCCTCCATTGCTTGACGCATTACTCCGGCAACTTCGCATAACTCACCCTCTGGTGGCAACGGGACGTGACGGCACGTCAGTGTGCCGCGCCCGTTCGCCCTCTGCCATACAGCACACGGCCCGCATCGCGGATGCGAATCTCCCCATCCTGCGCGGCAATCTTGCCATTGACCACCACGTAGCGGATCCCCCTCGGGTACTGGTGAGGGTTGGCAAACGTCGCGCAGTCCTCTACCTGGGCGGGGTCAAACACCACCAGGTCGGCGCAGTAGCCCTTTTTGATCGCCCCGCGGTCTGCAAAGCCCATGGCCCGGGCAGGCTGGCTGGTCATCTTGGCCACCGCCTCCGGCAAGCAAAGCACGCCCTGTTCGCGCACGTAGCGCCCCAGGACGCGCGGGAAAGTGCCATAAGCCCGCGGATGCGGTGAACCGGTGCTCGGCACGGCAATGCCGCCGTCTGAGGCAATCATGGTGTAGGGCAGTTTCATGAGCGCGACCACGTCCTCCTCAGCCATCTGGAAGAAGATGGCGCTGGGCTGGTCGTCACGCTCAAGCTCGATGATCAAGTCGGCAGCGTTGGCTACCGTCGGCTGCTTTCCCCGCAGGGCGAGTATCTCCGCCAGATTCTTTCCCTCGTACTCCGGGTGGTTCTTGTCCCGGGCGATGTAGATGGCCGCCACCTTGTCGATGCCCCGCTGCGAGGTCAGGCGCCTGGCAATGAGCGCCTTCTTGATGCGCGCGTAGGTGGCGGCGTCCTTGAGCCGCTCCACAAACGCCTCGTGACCACCTTCCACCGCCCAGGCAGGAAAGCTGCTGGCAAAACCCGAGCTGGTCGCCGTGTAGGGGTACTGGTCCAGCCACACCGCAACTCCGGCGGCGCGCGCCGCTTCCACCGGCTGGGTGATAAGCTCGTAGCTACCCCACACCGCTTCGTCTGCGAGCTTGATGTGCGAGATCTGCACCGCCACGCCCGCCTCCTTGCCGACGCGCAACGCCTCCTCTATGGCCTGCCTGATCGCCTGTCCCTGGTCGCGGAGGTGTGTGGCGTAGATGCCGCCATTGGGCTGCACCGCCCTCGCGAGCTCGATAATCTCCTCGGTGCTCGAAAAACGACCGGGCACATAGGCGAGCCCGGTGCTTAAGCCGATCGCTCCAGCGCGCATCTCCTGGTCCACCAGCTCCTTCATCTTGGCCAATGCTTCAGGCGTGACCACTTTGTCGCTATCGCCCAACACTATGTGGCGGATCGTGTTGTGTCCCACCAGCGAAGCAAAGTTAATCGCAATTCCCTCCTCTTCCAGCGTGTGAAAGAGCTCTGCCAAAGGGTACTCGGAGTCGCCGCAGTTGCCTCCCACCACGGTGGTGACTCCCTGCAGGAGGTAGTTGAGCACGTCCGGGTGCTCGGCAATGTCCCGGTCCGTGTGCGTGTGCACGTCGATGAACCCCGGCGCCACATAGAGGCCGGCGGCATCCATGGTGTGCTCGGCCTGTGCGTTTCGGATGGTGCCGATTTCCGCAATCCGCCCGCCAATGACGCCGATGTCAGCCTGGAATGCTGGGCCGCCGCTCCCGTCCAGAATCATCCCGGACTTGATAAGCAGGCTGTACCGCCGGCTGAGCAAGTTGCAGCTCAGCGAGGTCAGTGCCACCGCTGCGACCAACAACGCAAGGAGCTTCTTCCTGAGCATGAGCGTGATTCTCCGCATAGCCTGTTCTTCAACACTCGATGAACATCGCCTCCGGAAAGCCGAGCCAATGGTTGAGCGAGGCAAGTTGCCGCCGCAGGTGCCGGTAGCGCGGGCAAAACCTTGCCACCAGCGCCCAGAAGCGGGGCGAGTGATTCGCTTCGCGCAGGTGGGCCAGCTCGTGGACCAGCAAGTAGTCCGCCACCTCCGGCGCGAGGAGCATGATGCGCCAGTTGATGTTGAGGTTGCCCTTTCGCGAGCAGCTTCCCCACAGAGAATGCTGGTTCTTGACGGCGAACCGCCGCGGCGCCACCTCCATGCGGCCCGCCCAGTAGGCAATGCGCCCCCGCAGATGTCGCCGCGCCATCGCCTTGTACCAGCCTACCACGCAGCCGCAGAGGATGGGCGTACTCAGCTCGCTGGCGGAGACTACCAGCCGGCCATCGGCACAGCGCCAGCGGGGCCAGAGGAGCGTCGGCTCACGCTCCAAGTGCAAGCGATACACTTGACCCCAGAGGGGCAAGGCCGCGCCTTGCTCCAACCTGAAGGGGGGAAAAGCAAGCTGGCGTTCCCGCAGCAGGGAGAGACGACGCAAGATCCACCCTTCGTGCGCGCGCACCAGCTTCCTGGTCTCCTCGCGCGACAGGCGCCCGGGCACACTGATCACCACCACGCCGTCCCGACGCACAGTTAGGCGAAAGTGGCCGGACCGGCGGTGCCGCCGCACCCGACAGCGCACCGCACAACCAGAAAGGTGCAAGATGTGCAGGTCGTCCTCCATGAGCTCCAGAATCTATGCTGCAAACTCCTCGTGGCAAACTGGCTATAGTCTACGGAATTGCCGGGAAAAACGCAATAGAAAAATTCCTTGCCCACCCCCTTCTTTGCGGGTCGAGCACGCTGCCCTGACCACCCGCTCCTGCGCCGAAGCTGCTCACCGACCCGACGCCTTCCTGCGCCACAAACAGCTTGACTTGTTCCTGACGATTTGCTATAATTGAACAGGCACAAGGATGCCGAGCGTACCTGGCAGGCACGCCGGGCGCATGCAGCTAATTGAGCCAGAGACTTGGAAGTGTACTACGAAGTTCCAGACCGGGAGGGCCTCACATGAAAGGCGACGAAAAAATCATTGCCACGCTCAACGCGCGGCTGGCTGAGGAGCTCACTGCCATCAGCCAGTACATGGTTCACTCGGAGATGAACGACGATTGGGGCTACCAGAAGCTCCATGAAGCCATCGAGAAGCGGGCCATCGAGGAGATGCGCCATGCGGAGAAGCTGATCGGCCGCATCCTTTTCTTGGAAGGCACCCCCATCGTCAGCAAGCTGCACCCCATGCACATCGGCGCAGAGGTGGAAAAGCAGCACCAGAACGACTGGCAGGCGGAGAAGGCGGCCATCGACGGCTACCGCGAGAGCATCAAGTTGGCAGGCGAGGTGGGCGACTTTGGGACACGCGAGCTCTTGGAGTCCATTCTCAAGGACGAGGAGACCCACATCGACTGGATCGAGAGCCAGCTCGAGCAGATCAAGCAAGTGGGCATCCAGAACTACCTGGCCGACAAGATCGGATGAGCCGCAACGCCGTCCATCCAACCAAATGGTGAACTGTACTGGGGGTGACATGCCTGTGTGTCACCCCCTGCCTTTTTCTATCGTCAACCGCTCGTTCTCCAACTGAGGGAGAGGACGATGAAGCACCGCAACATTTTGGTTCTTCTCGCAGGGCTGAACATGGTGTTCGCTGCGACGGCAGCGGCTTGCACCACCGCCGTCGTCTCCGGCAAAGCCACCCCAGACGGCAGACCTCTGCTCCTCAAGCACCGCGACAGCGACGCCTTGGAAAGCCGGCTGGTGTACTTTGCCGATGGCCGCTACCCGTACATCGGTCTGGTCAACGCTGCCGACTCCACAGGTGCTGAGGTCTGGGTTGGCTGCAACAGCGCCGGCTTTGCCATCATGAACTCTGCCTCCTACAACCTGAACGTCAACGACACGACCAGGCTGAAGGACCAGGAGGGGGTGCTCATGAAGCGCGCCTTGCAGAGTTGCGCCACCGTCGCCGACTTTGAACAGCTCCTGCGCACGCTGCCCAAGCCGCTGGGAGTGGAGGCGAACTTTGGCGTCATCGACGCGCGGGGTGGCGCCGCGTACTTTGAGACGGGCAACTACTCTTTCACCAAATTCGACGCCAACGATCCAGTCGTGGCGCCCTTCGGCTATCTGATTCGCACGAACTACTCCTATACCGGCGAGCGCAAACAGGACTATGGCTTGATCCGCTTCGCCAGCGCCGAGCAACTTTTCTATACGGCCTCCCTCGCCAACGGCCTCACCGTGGAATTCATGACGCGGGCGGTGAGCCGCTGCCTGCGCCACGGGCTCACCGGCGTGGACCTGACCCAGAATCTTCCGAAGAGCGATGAGCAACCCGCCTTTGTCAGCTTTGCCGATTTTATTCCGCGCTACAGCTCTTCTTCCTGCGTGGTGGTTCAGGGTGTGCGCCAGGGTGAGCCGGCGGCTCTGACTACCATGTGGACGATGCTCGGCTTTCCGCTCTGCACGGTGGCGATCCCCCTGTGGGTAGCTGCAGGGCCGGAGCTTCCCAAGGTGCTGGTGGCCGACGCCAAGGGAAAGGCGCCGCTGTGCACGGCCGCGCTGGCGCTGAAGGGGCGTTGCTTTCCGTTCACCAGGGACGCGGGGCGCAATTATCTGAACTTGGCAGCGCTGTTGAACAAGCAAGGGACAGGCATCCTGCAGCGCTTGCTCCCCCTGGAAGAAAAGCTGCTGGCCGAAGCCCGCCGCCGCCTGCAGCAGTGGCGCGACAAGGGCTTTGATGGCAAAGACGCGCAGGCTTTCTACCGTTGGGTAGAAAGGACCGTTCCAGAAGCGTATCATAAGCAATTTGGCTTGTTGGGGCAAGACTGAGGCGCCACGGGTAGTCTGCCGTATGCCGTGGGGCTCCGTGTCCGGCCGTGGCCTGCTCTCCCGCCTAGGGTGACTCGGGGCGGTGCTCCTGCTTATCTTAAACTACCCGCTGCAACAGGGGTAAGATGGTAAGCGCCACAAGATAAAACCTTGCAGCCGCTACCGGCGTCATCGGCTGCGTGACCGCCACTGCCACCGGCGCGCTCAGCACAAAGAGCAAAGCCGGTCGCATTACCTAGGATCGAAACCGGCGGTCAAGCGCAATGAGGCGAGACCGCGGGCGCGGCTACCTTTGCCCCTGGGACCACTCCCGCCGAGGCACCACCCGCCGCAACAGGACAAACACCGGATAGCCCAGCAGGCACACCCCTGCACCCGCCACCGCTGTCATGGGCTGGGTGATCGCCACCGCCGCCGGCACCACCAGCATGCTCAGTACAAACAGCACAGGCAGCACAGGGTACAATGGCACCCTGTAGCCTGCACCGCCCCCTCGCCGGCGCAGCACAAAGACCGTCGAGGCCACCACCGCGATGGTCAGGCAGTCCAGAAACATGATGTAGCCCACCATCCGCTGGAAGGTCCCCAGAAAAGCGATGGAGAGCAAAATCGTGCACACGAAAAAGGTCAGCGTGAACTCCTGCACCTGCGTCCTGCCGTTCACCCGCATGAACACCGCAGGCAGCACTCCATCCGCGGCCATGGCATAGTAGGCGCGCGGGATCTGCATCAGGGTAACGTTGAGGAAACCGAGCGCCGAAAGGACAATGGCCAGCGAGATGAACAGATGGCCGAGCTCGCCAAAGCAGCGCCGCGCCACCTCGGCGGCGACCAGGTCGGCGCCAGCAATGCCAGCAATCCCCAGCACACGATGATAGGCAGCGTTGAGGAGCAGGTAGCAGGCGATGATGATAGCGATACCAAAGAAGATCCCTCTGGGCATCGTTGCCGCAGAGCCTTTCACGTCGGCGCCAAAGTTGATGGTGCATTGATAGCCGCCGTACGCGTAGAGGACCGAAATGAGCCCCGTGCCCAGGGCGAGCCAAGCAGGCCTTGTGCGCCCAGAGGCGGCCGCCGCCACCCCTTCCTGCTGCCCAGAACGCAGCGCTGCGAGGACGATGGCCGCGATCATGACGATCTTCAGTACCGTCAGCACGTCCTGCACCCAGGCGCCCGTCCTGATGCCCAGGTAGTTGATCACAAACAAGATGACAATGAGCCCTGCCGCGCTGAGCTGTGTGGCCAGGTGCGTACGCGAGTGAGCTGGCAGGAGAATGGGACAGAGGTACTCGGCGCCGATGGTGGCCACGGCTGCGGCGCCCACGCCATTGACAAAGAGCACGTTGATCCAGTTCAACATGAAGGCCAGCCACGAACCGTGGCACTCCGCCACCACCTTGTAGTAGGCTCCAGGCTTGGGAAAGCGGGAGCCGATTTCGGCAAAGGTGAGCGCCCCTATCAGGCTGATGAGCCCACCCAACACCCAGGCGGCAAAGAAGAGGCCGGTGCTCTTGGTAGCGGCGGCCACCATCGCCGGCGTGCGGAAGATGCCAATGCCGATGACCAGGCTGACGACGATCATGGTGGTGTCGAAGGCGTTCAGCTTCGCTTTGATACCCATGATGGCTCCCTGCTGGCCGCACTATCTCGCCAATCCTGCCCAGAACAGTTCATCGCAGCTCTATATTGACTTCCCCTGGGCTCTCCGGCAGCTTGACCCAGGTGATCATCCGCTCTGCCTCGTAGAACCAGCCCCGGTCCACATTCTGCAGGCGGTCCATGCTGTCCACGTGCGGCAAGACCTGTCCCTGCATCGTCACCTGCCGCGGCACTCGTGCGCAGCCGTTCACTCTGAGCAGCACATGGCTCCGCGGCGGCTGGTAGGTGCCCCGCCTGGGGCCCAATGCCACGCGCAGCGCCTGTCTATCCCTGGCGAGAGAAATCAGCCGCAGGGCATACTCGCCCTGTTCATAGGCAAACCCGTCCCCGGCATCCTCGTACAGCGAATCGACAGATGAGCGGTCGCCCGGATAAACGCCCAAGATGAGCGGCGCGGCCGGCCGCTCGCCCACGAAATTCACGGGCTCCTGCATGGGGATCACCGTGCCGGCGCGGACAAAGAGCGGCACGCGCTCCAGTGGCGCATCCACCATGACCCTGACCGGCCCGCGATGGAGCTGGTTGGTGGCCAGGTCGTACCACTGCCCTTCCGGCAGGTAGACCCACCGCATGCGCGCCCCTTCGCTGAGCACGGGAGCGACCAGGAGTGCGTCGCCTACCAAGAACTGGTCGTCGAGCTCCCATGTGGCCGGGTCTTTCTGGAACTCCAGTACCAACGGGCGCATTACCGGAATGCCGGTGAGGGAGGCCTCGCGAAAAACGTCGTACAGATAGGGCAAGAGCTCATAGCGCAGGCGGATGGCGCGCCGGTTCATCTCCTCGAAGCTGTCGCCAAACGCCCAAGGCTCCTGGTCGCGGGTGCCATAGGAGGTATGGTTGCGGCAGAGGGGCGTGAGGATGCCAAGCTGGAGAAAGCGGGTGAAGAGCTCCGGTGTGGGGCTCCCCTCGAAGCCGCCGATGTCAAACCCCACGAACGGCACGCCCGACATGCCGAGGCCCAGGCACATGGTGAGCGCTAACCGCAGGTGTTCCCAGTTGGCCACGTTGTCGCCAGTCCAGACTGCGGCATACCGTTGCACTCCGGCGAAGCCAGCGCGCGTGAGGACGAAGGGACGCTTGTCCGGCCGCAACTTCCGCACACCCTCGTAAGTGCCGCGGGCCATCTCCAGCCCGTAGACATTGTGGACTGCCAAATGGTCGACAAGCTGGCCGGTGTGGGAGTGCTGGACGATGTCCGGGAATGTGCCGCCCCAGACGCCAGGTTCATTCATGTCGTTCCAGAAGCCGGACACACCGTCGGCGATGAGACCCGCATAGAGGCTGCCCCACCACTGTCGAGTCGTGGGCCTGGTAAAGTCCGGAAAGTAGCAGTCCCCTGGCCACACCTGGCTGACGTGCAGCGTGCCATCCGGCAGCCGACAGAAGTGGTCGCCGGCCAACCCCTCGGCGCACACCCAATAGGCGGGGTCGACCTTGATGCCCGGGTCAATGATGACCACCACCTTGAACCCGAGCGCGCCCAAATCCGCCAGCATCTGCTGTGGCCGAGGAAAGCGGTTCGCGTCCCAAGTGAAGCAACGGTAGCCGTCCATGTAGTGGATATCCAGGTAGATTGCATCGCAGGGGATCCCTTTGTTCCGGAAGGTCTGGGCGAGGGTGCGCACCTCCGATTCCGGGTAGTAGCTCCAGCGGCACTGCTGGAAGCCCAGCGCCCACAGCGGAGGAAGTGGCATGCGCCCCACTAACTCGCTGTAGCGGGTGAGTATCTTCTTCAGACTGGGGCCCCAGATGAAGTAGTAATCCAGCTCGCCTCCGTCTGCGCCGAACGAGTAGAAGGCCGAGGTTCCGGCGCCGAACCTGAACGTGCTGCGGTAGCTGTTGTCGAGAAATATGCCGTAGGCGTTCCCGCCGCGCATGGCGATGAAAAACGGATGCGACTGGTAAAGCGGGTCGGTAGCGGAGTCATAGCCAGGGTGGTCGGTGTTCCACATCACCCATGACCTGCCGCGCTTATTGAGGCGTCCAGTCTTCTCCCCCAGACCATAAAAGATCTCCTCGGGATGCAACATCTTGAAGCACTGTACGCGCGGGCCATCCCAGGCCATGCCCATGGCCTCAAGGTCGCGGCACAGCTCCGCCCCCTCGGCCGTGCAGAAAGTCACCCGGCACGGCATCCGCTGGATGCGCACCTGGAGCTCGGTAGTGCGCAGGACGATCTGGGTCTCGTCCTCGGTAACCGCGCATGAGAGGCGCGGCCAGTCACGCCCCAGCAGTGCGTAGGAAAAATCGGGGCCAAATTCCCCAGCAGGCCCCAGCCGCACGCGCACCAAGTCAGAGGCAAGCACGGTGATTTGTACTTGCGGGCCACCGCAGTCAAGGGTGAGGCGATTGTCCTGCCAGGAGCTCCCCTTGACCTCGCCTAAGCTGCGGTAGCCGGCAGTGGCAAGACTGGGGAAGAGTAGCCAAAGTGCCCATGTTCTCAAAGCCCTGCCCATTGACATCTCCCTCCTCTTGCGAATGGTGTGCCATTGGGGATCCACTCGAGAAGCGGAGCAGCTCGGCGGGACCAGGTCCCAAATGCGAGCGCCTTGAGTCCGCGGTCCACGCGCCGCAGCGCTCGGGCGTGCCGATGACTCAGCGCTGGCCCCGGGCGCGCACCGGCACTTCTACCACCGCGGTGGCACCCACGGGCTTCTCTTTGACAAAAGCGGGGAAGAAAAAGGTGCGATAGGCCGCCTCGATCACCGCCTGATCGGCGACCGGCTCCAGCGGGCCAACCACGGCGCAGTCCACCACGCGGCCCTGCTCGTTGACCGTGACCTGCACGGTCACCACCCCTGGCGGAGCCTCGTAACCGCGCGGCGTCTTGACGCGCCGTTGCACTGCTGCCACACCGCCCACAGGCAGGCAAGGAAAGGCATCGACCCCTTGACTGAGCAGGTTTCCCAGATGCCCATCCAGCACGGTGAGCTCCCGCGCGGCTGCGCGGTAGTGGAGCATGGTAAGCCACCCCTGGAACGCGCTCAGCGCGGCGTCGCGGTTGCCAGGGTCCTTGAGGCGGGAGGCGCGCCATCTGCCAAAGTGAAGTGCCACGCAGGCCGTGTTCACCAGCCCGGTGCGTAACCCACACTGGTAGAGCTGCTGGTAGTCGTCCAAATAGATGAAGGTGCTGTCCAAGAACAGCATCTCCTGAACCAGGCCCATGGCGCCTTGGTAGTCGCCCACCAGGGTCATGTTGCCCAAGGCGCGATGAAGAGCCTCTAAGCGTGACTTGTGCTCGGCCTTGTCGCTCAGGCGCCGCGCCGAACTGCAAGCGGCAACGAGGAACGCGCAGCTCAAAGCCACCGCGAGCACGATCGCGCGCAGGGAGACCGCCCACGCGCCAGGCGGCTTATCGCCGTGCCCTGGAGGGCTGCAAGAGCAAGTCTTCATGCATCAAATCCTCATCGCTGATGACCTCGAGCGCGCAGTCGCCGAGGGGAGCCAACCACGTCGAGCTGGAGGAGTCGACGCCCGCCGAAGTAGCCTCCTCCTCTACCTCGTGCGCTTTCGCGAGCAGAAGAAGCGTCTGGGCATGGGTGGAGTCGGTGCAGACAAAGGCCACGATGCGCCCTTCGCGCTTGGCGACCACAATGAGCGGCCCCTCACCCCCGGCGCGCGACGCCAGTGCCCGCTGCACCTCCAGGTCCAGAGTCAGCGTCACGGGCTGGCCCGCGAACAGCCGCGCCTCACCCAGCCGGCTGCGCAGGTAGCGCACCAGCGTGTCCTTGAAGCAGTCGCCGCTCCTGGCCAAGCTGCGCCGCAGCGCCTTCGGTCCCTCCGGATTCAGGACCACTGGCGCCTCTAGGGCGGCCTGGTGCTCCTCCGCGCTAATCACGCCGTTGTTGCGCATGAGATGCAGCACCCGCTTCTGATGCCCCATGACCTTCTCGAAGCGCAGAAACGGATTGCGGTACTTCGGATTGGGGAGCATGCCCGCTAACATCGCGGCCTCCGGAAGGGTGATGGCAGTGGCCGGCTTGCCGAAATAGTAGCGCGCTGCAGCCTCGGCGCCGTACACGCCGTCGCCCCACTCCACGACGTTGAGGTAGAGCTCAAGAATGCGCTGCTTGGGAAGCACTTTCTCCATCCGCCGTGCCACCACCAGCTCGCGGAGCTTGCGAGTGAGGGTCTTTTCCTTGGAAAGAAAAGCATTCTTGGCCAGTTGCTGGGTAATCGTGCTGGCGCCTCGTGCCCAGCGCCGGGACTTCCAATCCTTGGCCAGCGCCTCCTTGATCATCTCCGTGCGGATCCCCTCATGCTGGAAGAAGGTGTCGTCCTCGCTGGTGATGACTGCCTTGACCAGCCACGGCGAGATCTGGGCCAGCGGCCGCCACAAGCGACTGACCCCGGCGGTCACCGAGAAGATAAATCGCCCTTGCAGGTCGTGCACCTCGGTGGCCGTGGCAGGACGGTAGGCGCGAATGGCATCTTCCCCGGGCAGGTCATGCAGCAACCACCACAACGCGCCGGCAACGGCCGCGATCCCCAAGGCACACACCACAAGCAGAGCCACCAGGCAGCGCCACCACCAGCGTCGCCCGTCCCTGGCAGGGGCCGCAATGTACTGCTCCTGGTTCGCCATCGCCATCACCTCTCCCCCCTTGGTCGCTCACTCTCTCACAAGCCAACCTCTTACCCCTTGACGCCCCCCAAGGTCAGTCCAGAGACCAGCCATCTGCTCAGGAAAAGGAACAGCGCCACCACCGGAATGCTCACGATGATTGCACCCGCCGAGTAGAGCCCCCAGGCCACTTCCATGTTGGACTGGAACATCTTCAGGCCCAACGGCAGAGTCAAGAGGTCCTGGTCCTGAATGAGCACATTGGCCACCAAATACTCCGACCAAGCCGTCATGAAAGAAAAGAGCGCGGTGATCACCAAGGCCGGGGCAGCAAGCGGCAGCACAATTTGCCAGAAGGTGCGCAGCGGCGAGCACCCGTCAATGGCGGCCGCCTCTTCCAGGCTGAAGGGTATGGTGTCGTAGTAACCTTTCATCTGCCAGGTAGTGAAGGGAAGCGCAGTGGCAGAATAGGCGACGATTAGGGCCCAGTAGGAATCGTAAGCCTTGAGCTTGATGAGCACGATGAACAGCGGCAAAAGGAGCATGGTCACCGGGAACATTTGCGTGGTGATGAGGGCCACCATGGCCTGGTCGCGCCCGACGAAGCGATAGCGGGAGAAAGCATAGCCCGCAGTGGCAGCCAAGCTGACGCCCACCAATGTCACCACCGCCGAGACCAAGCTGCTGTTGGCCATCCAGCGCAGAAACGGCTCCTCGAGCAGCAGGCGCTGGTAGGACTGCAGCGTGGCATCCGCCGGGATGATCGCTAACGACTTACTGAGCAGCCGGTCGCCCGGGCGCAACGACACCGAAAAGACACACAGGATCGGGTAGAGCGCAAACAGAGCAAACAAGCTCAGCACCACATAGCTCAGCGCTTTGCCCAGGGGCGAAAGTGTTCGTGGCCCGCGCATCGGTTCAGTACACTGCCTCCGTCGCCTTGGTACGCTTGATAAAGTTCCAGCTGAACATCAGCAGGATGGCAAAGATGACCATGGAAAAGGCTGCGGCATAGCCCATGCGGAAATAGGTGAACCCAGCCTTGTAGACCCAAGAGACCAGAATGTGCGTCTTGTCAGAGGGCTCGCCCCCGTTGCTCACCAGCCACACCACGTTAAAGTTGTTGAACGTCCAAATCACGCCCAAAGTCACCGCCGGCACCATTACCGGCTTGAGCAGCGGGACGGTGACGTGCCGCAAACGATGCCACCAGGAGGAACCATCGATGGCTGCAGCCTCGTACAGCTCGTCGGGGATGCTCTGCAAGCCGCCCAAGGCGACGATCATCATGAACGGGAACCCAAGCCAGATGTTGGTGATCAGACAGGCAGCAAAGGCCCCCCACTCGGTGGAGAGCCAGGGCACCTTGATTCCCAGCGCCCTCTCCAGAAGCAAGCTTATCGCTCCGTATTCCGCGTTGAACATGCCGCGCCAGGTGAGCGCCGTGATGTACTGCGGCACCGCCCACGGCAGAATGAGCACGGTGCGAAAGACTGTCCTGCCACGCAGATCCTTGTCCAGGACCAGGGCCAGAAACACGCCGATGACCACGTGGCAGACCACGTTGAGCACCGTCCACAGGCAGGTCTTGCCCAAAAAGTACCAGAAGAGCCGATCGCTGAGCACTGCGCCATAGTTGTTCAATCCCTTGAGCCGCCAGTCGCGGAAGTGCGTCAGGTTCATGTTGGAGAAGGAAATAACGACGTTGTAGACGAACGGATAGGCAACCACTGCGCCCATGACCACGAGGGCTGGCAGCACATAGACGTAGGCTAAGCGGTTGGTGTGGCTCTGGTAGGCGGCCATGCTCCTAATCCCTGCTCTCGCGGATCAGACGAAGGGCCATCTGCTGCATGTCCTTGGCGGCGCGCTCCGGCGACACGGCCCCCGTGAAAAGGCCCTGGTAGCTCGGACGCATAGCATCCCAAATCATGCGCAGCTCGGTGACCACCGGCATGGGCCTCCCCACCACCAGCTGGTCGATGGAGCGCTGCAGCAGCTCATTGTCGCGCACCACCGGGTGCTCGTAGGCGTCGACCCGCGATGGTATCGTGCTGGCGATCCGGGTGAATTCTAACTCCACCTCTGTGGAGGTGAGAAAACGCAACAGCTCCACAGCCACACGCAAGCGTTCGCCCCGCAGATTGGCGTTCAGCGAATAGCCCAAGGGCGACACCATGGGCGTGGGCCACAGGCCGGTCTCATCAATCATGGGGATCCTGGCCAGGCCGATGTCGATGCCGCTTTCAATGTAGGTGCCCCACGACCACGGGCCATTGATAATCATCGCCGCTATGCCATCTTTGAACAGGGCATTGGCAATCTCATAGTCGCATTCCACCGGGATGATCTTGTGCACATGCGCCAGCTCGTAAATGAGCCTGCCCGCTTTGACCACGGCCGGGGTGTCCAGGGTAGGCCTGTTCTGCTCGTCCATGATCCAACCGCCGTACCCGCCGATGAACGGCACCACGAAGAACGGCTCGGTGTAGTTCCAGGCCAAGGCATAGCGGTCCGGTTTGCCGTCGCCGTTTTCATCCCGGCAAAAGTTCTTGCCGAACTCGATGAGCTCGCTGATGGTTCTGGGAGCTCGCTTCACTATCTTCTTGTTGTAGACCAGGCAGAGGTGGTTTCCCAGGCGGTCGGCGACCTGGTAGAGGTGTCCCCGGTACCAGGTGTTCGCCACAATGGGCGTGGTGAGGAAGCTATCCAAGAAGGCCTGGCTCACATGCGGCTCGATGGGCTGGATCACCCCCAACTCCACCAATGGGCCGACATTGTCGCTGGCGCCGTGCAGCAAGGCCGGACCGCTCCCACCCAAGGCGGAGATAATGAAATTGGTGCGGCACTCCTCCGGCCCGTAGAAGAGCTGGCCGAACTGCCATCCCGGGTGGCGCTCGGCGAATTTGGCCAGTTGCGCGGCCAGCACCTGACGCTCCACGGGGCGCAACGAGGTCCAGACCATGATGCGCCGCTCGTTGCGGGAACAACCGGGTAGCACCAAGCCCACCAGGATCGCCAGGAGAAGCTTGCGCATGGCCGCGTGCGCCTTAACTGACAGTTGCGCCTCCTCGCCCCTGGGCAGGGACCTCTTTGCCCAAGTGACGGAACCAGGTGAAGTAAAGCCCGATCGACAGGGCGACAAGCAACACCAACCCATATTTGAACTGGTCCCAGCGATGCATGATGACCATCATCCAGAGCAGGAAAAGGACAAGCTGCCAGGGCACGGCCATGAAAGTCGACACGATGTCGCGGCGGTGCTCCCCGCGCAGCTTGTCCTGGACCTGCGGGGAAAACACCTCCCTGACCGGCCCCCAGAATCCAAAGGGACGCGTGGTGCAGTAGAAGTTGCGCAACACCTGCCGATCGGTGGGCCTGGTGGCCAAGGTGCCCAGGATCGTCCCCACAAGCGAGCTCCCGCTGGCGAGGCTGAAGGCCACGTACTCAGGCACATCCGGAAGCAGGAGGCGCTGCAGAACGGCGGCCACCATGCCTGCTACTGTGCCAAGGGCAAAGCCATAGCCGTTCATCCGCCACCAGTACCAGCGCAAGAGAACCGGAATAAATAACCCGGCGCTGATGCTCATGGTGATCCATCCCCAGATCTGGTTGATGTTTTTGACCACCACGCTGAACAGCAGGCCAATGAGCACCACCGCCACCGATGCCACCCGCCCGTGCACCATCAGCGCGCGCTCGCTGGCCTCGGGGTTGATGAACGCCTGGTAGATGTCCTTCACCCAGTAGGCGGCACCGGCGTTGACCGTGGAGTCGAAAGTGGACATCGCCGCGGCCATGAGGCCGGCCACCATCAACCCGCGCACGCCCGTGTGGGTGAGGTCACGAATGACCACCGGAATCACCGTCTCTGGGTCGCTTATGAGATGGTGATTTGCCCCATAGGAGATGCCCAGCACCGCGATGGCAGCAATGAACACCCAGCGAAAGGAAAGGAGGAATATCCAGAACAGGCTCAGCAGCCCTGCCTCGCGGTCGCTGCGCGCCGCAAAGTGGCGCTGCACAATAAAGCCACTGCCGCCGCCGTATCCTTCAATGGTCACCTTGATGAGGTAGAAAAGGATGCTTATGCCGAACAGGTTGTAGATGGCATAGGCCGAGTCTGCGGGGAAATCCACCTTCCAGCGGGGCAAGGCACTGGTCCAGGTGGCGCGCGTCGCCTGGACGGCCTGAAAGCCGCCATCCTTTAGCGGCACGGAAATGGAGAAAACCTCTGGCAAAGCGACGTGGAAGGAAAGTATCGCCGTGTAGGCGATGACTGCAAAAATCAACATGCTCTGGAACAGGTCAGTCCACACCACGCCGTAGAGCCCGCTGGCCACGGTATAGATCATCGCCAGCACGATCATCAGGGTGGCGGCCCAGAACTCCGAGGACATGCCAAGAAACGGTGGGATACCCAAAAAGGTGCCGATGAATTTTCCCGAACCCACGGCAAAGTAGGTGAGCATGGCAATGGTCATGACGATAGTCGAGATGGCGGCCACCAGGCGGGCCACGTCGCCCTGGCGCCCTTCGCCGAAGCGGAAGCGCATCCACTCGGCCATAGTCATCACCTGGGCCCGTCTCTGCCACTTGCCGGTGAAAATCATCAGAAAGGCCATGAGCAGCGTGACCCCGCCACGGATTTCGATGAAGAGACCGCTCACGCCCAGGGCAAAGATCCAGGCAGTGTTAATCATCGTGCCGCTCACGTCCAGGCAGGAGGCCATGCCCGAGCACCCCAAGAGCCACCAGGGCAGCCGCCGGTTGCCCAGAAAGTACGAGTCGATGCCAGCAGAGGCACGCCGCTGCAGCAGCAGACCCACGATCACTATTGCGATGAGATAGATGCCCACCACCACGTAGTCAATCAGAACCATCGCACCTCCTCCTCAGTAGCCGTTCCTTTCCGTCGAAAGTCCTGTCATCGCATAAGCACCACCTTGCTTGTCCTTGTGCCTTGGCCGACTTGCACGCGAATGAGGTACACGCCGCTGGGCAATTGCCAGCCACCATCGTCGGCCCCGTCCCACAGCACAGCGCGCTGGCCACTCGCTTCGGCCGCCAGACGCATCTGGCGCACCAATCTGCCGCGCAGGTCAAAAATCCGCAGGCTTGCCGCCGGCAGCGTCCAGGTGATCGTCACCGCCTCGTTAAAGGGGTTCGGATACGCATTAACGACCAGAGCTCCCGGCCCGATCGCGGTGCCGGCTGCGGCAACCCCGCTCCTCAGCGGGCTGAACTCAAAGACATCCCGAGAGGTGAAAGGCTTCTTGGTCTTGAGCACGAAAACATCCCCGGGAACGGGCGGCAAGGCGCCAGGCAGGCCGCTGAAGGTGATCGTCCACGTCAGCACCGGCTGGCCCTGCTCGTCGCGCGCCACTAAGAAGAGCTCGTCCCCCGCAGAAATGCTGGCATCGGCGTCCTGGTCGTTGAAGACGACCTCTGCTGCAGCTCCTGAGACCAACTCCTGCACCGTGAACATCATCGGCAGCGGCTGGGCGCCCCACAAGCCGCTGGAAGTATCCACCACCTGCGAGAACAGGGTGATGGCATAGTCCGCCGGCCAGGGGACGGCAACCAGCAGTTCACTTCCCAAGTCCACTGTCGGCAAGTAGATGCGGTAGGAGAGCGTGGATGCGCCAACTGCCCACCCGGTACTGTCCTCGTTCACTTCCGCCTGCGCAAAGTCGGCCACCACGAGGCGCATGCCGTCGAACAGGGGGCCTTCTGTGGCGCCGTCCACCTCCGTTGCGCCGGCCACAACCTGAGTGCCGCTCCCCACCTCCCACACATCGTAGCGCGTGGGGTTTTCTCGGAAGGTGACGCGGTAAAGGGCATCCCTTACCTCGCTCGGTGATACGACGTGAACGACAACGCTGCCGGAACCGTTCCCCGCGACGTGCCGCACTACGGCCTGGCCGAGCACCGTGCGGGGGTTATCCACAACAAAGCGCGAGGAGGTATCCACCACGGTGGCCGTCCCATCGGAGCAGCGCAGCAGAAGGCGGTACATAGGGCTGTTTTCGAAGAGAGGCGTCTGCCAGACGAATGACCGCACTCCCTGCTGCCAGCCAAAGAGGGGCTTCCAGTCTTGGCCGTCGTCGGATGAATAGTCGGCGCTAAAGAGCAGCGAATCACCCTCGGCATCGTCAGCAAACCACGTGAGAAGCTGGGTACCGATGAGCACCTCGCCTTCCTGCGGATGCAGGAGTGCCAAGTCCGGCGGGCCGTTTCCCGGATTGTCCACGGTAAATCTGCCCTGCGTCGAGGTCACGCCGGCAAGGGAATCCGCCACCACCAGCACCCGCAACCGGTAGCACGTGCCGTCGGCGACCTCAGCGGTGTTCCAGACAAAGGTCGTGTCCGGGGAGGTCAACGTGGCAAGGGGAAACCAATGCTGCCCTTCGTCGCGGCTGAAGGAGAGGAAGGTGAACGCGCGGGCCAGCAAAAGGCCGGGTGACCAGACCACCGTTGTCGGCCCAGCCACACGGCTGCCCGGCTCAGGCGCGAGAAGGCGAAGAGGCATGGTGCACGTCGGGTTCTGGAACTTCTGCCAGTGGAGGGGCAAGACGAGGCGCATGTGCTCGTCGGCAAACCACCAGTTGTGCTCGGCATTCGCTGCGAGACGAATATCGGCGAAAGCGTTCTCCAGCCCCCGGGAGCGGAGCACGTCGACCATGTGCTGCGAACGCTGCAGGTTGCCTGCCCGCTCGCTCCCGGCGCTGTGAATCAAAAACTGGCAGGTGGACAACAATGCCAATCTGCCCGGTGTGGCATCGCGCACCAAGTTGCAGGGATTGTAGCTGAGCATCACGGCAAGGTCCCGCGGCCTGCCAAAGGCGGGGTCAAAGAGCGATGAACCCAGCCAGGTGCCGTCGTCCAAAGGGCCGGCGGCGCGCGGGTCGTCCAGGTCAACCCACATCATCGTGCCATCGTAAGCACCGGCTGAGCAGAAGAGTTCCGGGTGCTTGGTGATAAACATCATCGCGGTGTAGCCGCCCAGGGAGAAGCCATCCACTCCTCGCTGCGTGCGGCTCGGGAGCGTTCGGTAGTGCACGTCGATGTACGGGATGACATCATCGAGCATAAAGTCCTCGAAACGTCCGCTGCCGATCCCGCTCTTGCCTCCAGCCGCTGCCACCTGCACGAAATTCACGCCCAATCCCGGCACGGTGTTGTCGTCCGAAGAGAGGCCAGGCATCACCAAGATCATCTTGCCGATGAGCCCCTTGGCGTAGAGCTCGTCCGCAATGTCCTGGATGTTCCTGCCTCGGCGACTGGCCTCCTCGTCGCGGTTCACCCACTCCCGCTCGTGCCCACGAAACAGGTAGACCACCGGGTAGTACTCCCCCTGCACGCCGTAGCCTGGCGGCAAGTAGACGTTGACACTCTTGTTGATTCCCAGCGCCTGGCTGAAGAAGGTGACCCGTTCCACCCTGCCCTTTCCCTGCGCCCATGAAGGTGCGCTCGCCAGGCAGATCGTCAAAAAGACGATCGCCGAAGACAAATGCCGAGCGCCCTCGTGCGCAACCCTTCTCCGGTGCCAACGGGTCATCTGACCAAGACCATTTTGCGCACGTCTGTCCATTCCCTGGTCAGCAGCCGCACGAAGTAGAGTCCAGTGGGAACCTGCTTGCCGTCCTCGGCGCTCCCGTCCCACATTGCCACGTGCTCCCCTTCCGATTGGCCACCTTCAAACAGGGTTTTCACCCTCCTGCCTCGTACATCGAAGACTTGCAGATGCACCTCGCAGGCACTGGCCAGCCAGTAGCGGATCTTGGTCACAGAGTTGAATGGATTGGGGTAGTTTTGAAGTAACTGCCAGCCGACAATCGCGCCCTCCTGGTCCGGTCTGTCCACGGCCACCGTGAGCGGCGGCAGCTGCACTCGCTGCTCAACGGTACTGATGGTGAAAACCCCTACGCCGTAGGCGGCCAGGCTCACCCGCAGCCTGTCCAACGACGCGCCCAGCATGGGCGAGGACTGGCCAGCATAGAGGTCGTTCAGATAGTACCACTTCGCCGGGTCGAAGGGGTCGCTGAACTCTGCCCACGAGATGGGCTGAACCACCACCTCACAGGCCACAGGGGTGCCAGAAAAGTTCATGACCACGACGCCGTTTTGATCCTGCCAGGGGCGTCCGAAGGCATAGACATCCGCGGCACTGGTGGACAAGCGCACCTGTACGGAGCGGTCCGCGCCATCGATGCGCAAGTCGCCGTTGCTGTCCTCGAACTGCCTGGCAAACGCGGGGAACTGGGCCCTGATGTGCACCAATTTCTGGTAGTGCCTGGCCAGGACGGTGGCCGCTGGGTTCTGCCAATTGACCGTGGAGCGCACCCGGTAGTCTCTGCTTCCAGACATCCCATATCCCATGCCTACCTCCTGCCCCTGGTACAAGAGAGGGATGCCGGTGCTCAAGAACACGGCTGTGGACACTGGCACGGTCTTTTCGATGCTGGTGTAGCGGTAGGCCACGCGGTCTTCATCCTGATTCTCCAAGAAGCGCAGGAAGAACGAGTTTGGCCCAGGTCGATACCCAGCATTGTACAGACGAGCGTCCAGCGTGGAGATGGTAGGGAAGCGGTCGACCGCTCCGCTGAGCATCCAGTCATAGCCCACATCCATGCCGCCACCTTGGTCGGCATATTGCACCTCCGAGCCGCTGCCGGTGCCGTTGCTCTCTCCCAAGAGCATGATATCGGCCTTTGCCGCGCGCAGGGCCTGGCGAAGCGGCTCATCGAAGGCAGCGCGCCCATAGCGACGGTGTGGCCCCCAGTACACGTCAAGGCGGAAGCCGTCGACCTCATAGGTGCGCAGCCAGTGCGTGTAAACAGCCAGCATGTACTGCCGCGCCTCCTCGTCAGCCCAGTTCCAGTTCAGCAAGGCGTCCGAAAAGCCGGAGTAGTACACGATACCGTCTGCGGACACACTCTGTCCTAAGCCGTTGTCATCGTGCGGAATGATGGAGTGTTGATAAAAGTCGTAGTACCTGCTAAAGCGCTTCTTGGCGCGCACGTTCAAGGCCAATGGGTGCGAACGGCTGGTGTGATTGGGCGTGACGTCCAAAATCACCCGTAGCCCTAACTCGTGGGCGCGGCGCACGAACTGGCGGAAGTCATCCTCCGTGCCGTAGTAAGGCTCGACATGGTAGAAATCGACGATGTTGTAGCCAATGTTTGTTCCCTGATCGACTGTGCCCTCCACGTCCATCACCGGCAGCACCCAGATGACGTTGCACCCCATTCGCCGGATGTGATCGAGGCTATCGGTGGCCGCCCGCAACGTCCCTTGCGGGGTAAACGACCTCACAAACATGCAGTACACGCACGCCTGTGCCACCCAGAGGGGAACAGTGGAGAGCTGAGGAATCACGAGCTCAGAGTCGTTTACCACGCTGAAAAAGTTGACTGTGGAGTTCACATGCCCATCCGGGTCGGTGACAGTCAATTTCAGTGCATAGTCACCGGGAACGGGCGGGAGATCGATTTCGAAGGTCGAATCGCTACGCCCCTCCACTCCGACGAGCGCTGCCGGGTTCGTCTCCTGACAGGACCAAAGAAAACTGACGCTCTTGCCCTGCGGGTCGTTCCCCCTGCCAGAGACGCGTATTTTCCGCCCGACGCGCTCAAAGGCAATCTGCGGCTGTGGCGCCTGTGGCGGCGGGTAGCGCAAGCAAAGGGTGTCTGAGGTGCTGGTCACGCCACCGGTGTCGGTGACCGTCACCACAAAGCGATTCATCCCGTAGCGCAGATTGACGGTCCACTGGTACTCCCCGGAAGCGGAAGGTTGAAACACGAGCGGGTGGCTGCCCACTTGGTAGAGAGTCACCGTGCGCGCGACCACCCCCGGCGCCGTGCGCCAGCGAATGGTGCGGGCACCGGCCCAGCAGCTGTCGGTAGAGGGCGTCTCGAAATACACCGCCCCCGCCACGTAAGTGAAAAACGTGGAATCACTCGCGTGTCGCCCTTGCCGAGTGCGCACGTCCACGCGTACCGCATGCACACCGCTGGTCAGCTCCCGAAGAGGAAAGCGGAGAAGAGATAACCCCTCCACCATGCGGCCGGCAAAGCTGCCCCACACCTTGCCATCGACGCTCACCGTCGACTGTTCGAGCAGGACAGAATCCCCCTGCACGACGCATATGGCGGCCACAATCGTGGGCGTCTGATTGCTCAGCACCGCGTCCTTGGGCGGCCAAAGTTCAAACACCATGGCCGGCTCAACCGGCAGGACGGAATTGTTGTTGTCCGCGTAGTTGATGCGCGGATTGAGGGGGTCGGTGAACCACTGCCACAGCGCGCCCGAGGGGTCGTAGTGTTCATGGAACTTGTACTGCTGCGTCGTGCCCACAGTCAGAGCAACGCGCTTCACGTAGAAACCCAGCGAGTCGACATACTCCATCTGGGATGGCGCGTTGGGATAGATGCGCCCGTTACTGTTCGGACCCCAGTTATTGAACGTTCCGGGCACAAAGGCGCGCACCACCCTTGTGGAGGTCGGGTAGTGCCGAAAGGTCACCTGCACCAGACCCTGACCTTGCACCCACGTTGTCAGGCTCAGGAGACCAATCACGGCCGCACCGGCTCTCAACCTTGGCGAAAGCACTTTCTTGACCAACAGCCCGCCCTTTCGTTCGCCGCATGACCAAGAGGGGAGAAAGCCATGGGCCTTCTCCCCTCGGGTCTTCATGCGTTGCTGGTGAGCAGCGGCCCCTTAGCGCACCAACACCATCTTGGTCGTCTTCACCACCTCACCAGCCACCAGCCGACACACATACACCCCGGAAACCACCTGGCGTCCCAGCTCATCGCGGCCGTCCCACCGCACACGGTAGGTCCCGGGCATCTGCTCCTCATCCACCAAACGCGCTATCCGCACCCCAAGCAGGTTGTACACCTCCACCCGCACGCGCCCCGCCCGTGCCACCTCGTACCGCACCTCCGTCTCCGGATTGAACGGGTTCGGGTAGTTGCCCAACCGATACTCCCTCGGCACCTCCCGACTCACCACCTCCACCCCCGTCCTCGGCCGCTGATTGTCATAATCCCACGCACTGTAAAACACCGGATCAATGCTGCCAAACTGCGACGCAACCATGGAAGCCGGCACACTGTCGTCGATGTTCTCGATGTGGTTGTTCCCATAACCACCCTCATTGTCGCCTCCCCCTACCCCAAACTTGAACTCCTGACCCACCACATCGTTCGAATCAGGCGAGTAAAAGCACACCAACGTGTACACCGTGTCCCCCGCCACCAGGTCACCATGCGTGCCGTCATCGTACATGCGGTGCGCCGGATCCGCCATCAAGCCCGCACCCCAGGTACCCCAGTCTCCCGTGGCCGGCCCGTTCATCGCCAAACCCCACGCCACCACCTGATCGGCTGAGGTCACATGCAAGGTCCCCTGAATGTCCCGCAACGTGCTCCCCGCCAACACCTGGTACACCGCAGGCCGCGCATCACAGGTGAACGTCACCGTCACCGGCCGCGCCACCACCGCCGTGTTCCGGAACAACGGCATCCGGTGTATGTCCGACTTGCTGGCCACCACATCCTCCACCGTGATGACCGCCCCCCCTATCGGATCCACCACCCGCCGCTCCGCCTCCCCCACCGTCTCCCCAGCATAGTAAAAGTTATAGTAAATCTCACGATACTCTATCCCCTTCTTCACCTTGTAGTACTGGTAGTCCAACTTCCCCCCTATCGTGGCCACCACCGTGTCGGTGGCCGTGTAGCGCGAGGTAAACCCAAGCCGCCGCATCTGCACCGTGCGCACCCCCGCCGCCGTGCCAAAATACCCCGAGCGCACCAACAACGTGTCCCCATGCGCAAAACCAAAATTCGCAATCGCCTGCCCCAAATCCGCTACCCACGTCACCACCACCTGATCCCGATGCTCCACCGCGCGCGGCCGCTTGTTGTCAAACCAAAACCAGTGCACCGTCGTGTCCACCCCACTCAAGTCCACGTGATTCTGCAAACTCGGATTGTACACCAAATTGCCCCAATCCTCATCCAACGCCGCACCCGCACGGTGCACCACCACCTTGAACTCTATCCCATGCCCCGCATACTGATCCGGCACATGCACCGCACCACTGTAGAAATACCCCCCACTGTACTGCCGAGAACCCATGTTCACATGGTCGCTCTCCCGCACCAACGGATACGTCCGCCCCCACGAAATCTCACCCGTCTGACCCCAATCCACATTGTTCGAACCCCGCAACCCTATCACCTGCGCCGCCGGGTTGAAATCCTCCCACCCCTGCACATTCACCCGCACCCATACCACAAAACTGTTCGGCTCCTCTACCCACGGCCGCGCATACTGCTCCGCACCCCACAACCAGCCATTCACAAACTGCAACGGCAAGGTCGTGTCCGCATCCCCCACCACCAACACCCGATTGCCGGTCGCCACATCCCCCTCCCAACCCTGGTGCTCCCACTCCGCTCCCCCATACACCGTGTCGTGCGCATTGGTGTAAAACTTAAACTCCACCCGCTCCCCAGGAGTGAACTCCGCCGTCCCCTTCCAGTAGTCGCCACCCACATTCTGCAAAAACACCGGCGATGCCCCACTCCACGTCAACGGCCCACCACTGCCTCGCACCTGCACCGTCGAGCTCGGCCCCAACGTGTCCGGCACCGTCGCCGTGTTCGCCACAAAAGTGACACGCACGCGAGATGGGGGGAATGCAGCACGATAGCGCGCCCTGGCTGCTTGCACATTGGCGAGCAGATCGGCCAGCCCGTCGCCGTACACTACCGCGTAGGTGAGAACCGCCGAGTCGCCGGGGGCAAGGGTGTAGGCACCAGCGTTAACATTGTAGATTGCCCCGTCTACGCCGAACGTCAGCGGACCGTCAAAGCCCGTCTCGGTCAGCATCTTGAAGCGCGTGGAGTCGTGCGCCTGGTCCGAGTTGGGATCTGGCGAGTAGTCGTGCCAGTCACGGATCTTGTAGGAATACGGCTCCCCAGAAACCAGCGCCACGCCCAGGTGTGGGGGATCGGTGCCGCGATAGTTGTAGGCGATGCGGTGGGTGGCATTCCATTCGCAAGTACCGTCGTATCCTGCGCCAACCATCGGCACTACCGTGGCACCCAGGTAGAGCTGCACGGTCTCTGCAGCCATGTTGACCACCGCAAAGCGCGCCAAAAAGAACTTGTCATTGTTCCAGCCATAGAGGTGCACGCGCACGTGCACGTTCGGCGGCAGATTGGAGTAGCTATTGTCGGCCTCCGTGTACAGCTCCACGTCGGCCTTGGTGGGTGTGGCAAGCTTGTAGGCGTTGATTACCTTGTCGGCATCCTGGACGTAGTCATACACGGCGTCCATGGAGAGGCCTGCCGACATTGTGATGCGACCCACATGCCGCGTCCCTGAGTTACTCGGCGCGTAGAGTCGAATCTGCCCCGCGTTGGTCAGATACAATCCCACTGCCCCTGTCTCGCCCCTGGCCTGTGCAAACGATTGGGATGCCATCATCAGCACAGCGACCAAGGCGACCAAGAGAAAAACCCGCTTTTCCATTTTCTACCTCCCTCGGCTACTGCAACCGATCTTCGCATGCTCGCGCACGCTTGCCCTGCTCATTCGCCATTCGCCTTGTTGTTGCTCGCCGTTGCCACGAACTCTGCCCCCTGCTCCAAGACCAGCGCTCTCCACATCACCTCCTTTCCCCATTTTGCCCCCATGGACAACCGCTGCACACCATCCGCCCGTGTGTGGACAGCACCCAGGCGCCCGCACCGGCACATGCACCACCTCAGAACTCTATCCCCAGGGAGAACCTCTGCACGTCATCCAGAAGGTTGAAAAACGAGTAGGCATAGTCCACGCGCACCCGCGAGCGCGCCAAGGGTAGTCGCACTCCCGCCCCCAGCGTCCAGTCCTCCTCATCGTAGTTGTAGCGATACCCCGCCCGCAGGAAGGCGACCTGCCGCAGGGCCAGCTCCGCACCGAGATTGATCCGCTCGTTGTTGTCGTTCGGGTGTGCCGCATCCACGGCTGCCCGCAAGGCCAGGAAAGGCGAACGGTACACATCGAAGGCAATGCCCACCTGAAAGTGCAACGGCAACGGATAGGTCTCTGTCTGGAGCCGTGCCGGGGTGAGGCGGTTGCGAGGGATCGAGACATTGCGGTCGTGGACCACATCGAGGTCGCGACCATCCAAGCGCAGGTCGGCGCCAAAGTTCGTCATAGCCATGGCGATAACCAGCTGGCGGAAGTCCAGCCGGTACTGCGTACCCACATCGAAGGCCACGCCGCTGGCGCTCTCGTGCCAGATCCTCTGGCGCACGTACTTGGCGGTCACGCCCACCGACATGCGGTCGGTCAATCCGCGGGCGTACGTCACCCCCAACGAGACGTCCTGCGCATCCCAGAACTCGCCGCTCCCTTCTGGCTGCAGCTCGGTGGTCACCTCCATCTTGTCCATGCCTAAGGAGTTTGCGGAGACACCAAAGACTCCCCAGCGCTCAAGGTTGAGCACATAGGCCACAGAGGTCATGTGGACGGTTGCGAACCACTGCAGGTGCGAGAAGTGGACCGCCTGCCGCTCCACGTAGGTGATGCCCGCCGGATTCCAGAACAGGGCCACAGCGTCCTCGGCCATCCCCAGGTAAGCCCCTGCCATGCCCACCGCCTGTGCTCCGACCGGAATCTGCAGAAACTGCGCCCCAGCGGTGCCCAAATTAGGATTCTGGGCCTGCGCGGGGCCAGGCAGGGCGAGCGCGAGCATTGCCGCAACGCTCACCGCCGCAAATAGGGTAAGAGTCCTCTGCATGCGCATGAACTCCTCTGTTGTCTACTTTATCACCGCGAAACGGCTGACATGCCGTGCCGTCTTGGTGCTCACCATGTACAGGTACACACCGGAACTCAGTTCTCGTCCCCCCTCAGCCCGTAGATCCCAGCTCTCCGTCCCAGTGCCGTTGGTGTGGTGGATCGTCTTGATCAAATCGCCATCCAGGGTAAAGACATGGATGGTACACTCTGCGGGCAGGTGAATGAACTGGATCTGGCGAAGGGGCTCGCGCCGCAGCTCGCCAAACTCTGGTTCAAATAGCGACGAAACCACGTAGGGATTGGGCACCACTTTGACCTTCGCCAGGTCCTCGTCGCGCAGCCGGCCTCCAGTCGAAGGCGCCTGCACCGCAAACGTGTAGCGGTCGCTGGCGCGCGGTGGATCGGGAATGTTTGTGCGAATGCGGAAGACATTGCCTGCCCCCGGTGCACTCTTTTCGTCAAAGACGATGCGCACAGCGATTCCTCCGAAGGCCACGCTCCCTCCGCTGGGCAGCGAATCACTCCGCGCCACAACCTGCCCGCTCCAGTTGGTCACCTGAAGGACCGCACGCTGCTTGCCACCCGCACTCGTCACCGGATCGGCAAAGCTCAGGGTGTAAATCATCTCGATGATCTTCGACTTGTCCACCACTGTCGGGGTGAGCTCCACCATGGCGGCTCCACTGACGCGGGCTACGGGGTCGAAGTACCCCGAGGGAATGACTTGCAGGAGCAGGCCATCCGTGGTGGCCAGCCAGCGCTTCCACTCCACGATGCGGGGCGAGAGTACCTCCGTTCCATCCGAACGCTGGGCGCGGATACCCGTCTGAATGACCAACGAGTCCCCCGGCTCCGGCACCAGCGTGGGCGGTGCGTCCGGATCCGGGTCAACAAGGGTCAAGGCCAGGCCTTCGAACTGGACAGTCTCCCCGGAGACATAGGCATGTCCCACGATAACATCGCGCCCCTGCGTCTGGTTGCGTATACGGAGCCGCCCTGCATCGTCAAAGGTAACGCCGTAAACGTCGCCGGAAACGAGCGCTGCATCCACCACGGTCACCAAGGCCTGCGTATTGAGATTGCCCCTGACAATTCTCGCCACCGGGGGGAAGCTCACCTCATACTGAAATCCGCCACATTGCCGCGCATCTGCCAAGCTCACCGCCAGGAAAAAGTCCGAAGGCCCAGCGTGCTCTATCGAGCCCACAGCGCCTGGTACCAGGTCCAAAGGCTCGCTGCGCGGCGTGGCCGCCACCGTGTTGATGGCCGCCAAGGTGTTGCCCCGCGGCGATTCCAGGCTCTCCACCGTGGAGTCGCCCTGGTCATAGCTGGTGATCGTGTACCAATACTCGAAACCGTTGACGACGTTGGTGTCCACGTAGCTGTACTGCAGGCCCGTGTCGAGCCCGATACCGTCTATCACATCAAACTCAGCGAGAGGTACGGGGTCGGGGCCTACATTGGGGTTCTCGTTGCGGTCGATCTGGTCCCAATGCACCCCGCCGTCGATGGACTTGTAGAGCCGATAGCCCTGAAAATCGAGCCGGTTGGAAAACGGATCCCGCTCGCTTTCCGGCCGATTGTCCCAGTAGAGCGTCACGCGGCCATCGCCAGCAACGGCAGTAAGCGCGGGCGGCGAAGGGGGCTTTGCCATCTCGAAATTGAGTTCTGCCGCTTTCAGCGCCATGAGCGTATTGGAGAGCAGCTGCCCCAGATCTTTCCCGGCGACGATGGCCGTCATGAAGGTGAGCGTATCTCCCACCTTGAGCGTGTACGGCCCAGAACTCATGGTGGCGACGACGTCCAGCCCACTGGCGGGAATTGTGTTTGGATCGTCGTAGTGCAAGGTCGGCAGGTTGCCCACGTGGAAATACCGGTTGCCCAATGGAGAACTAAACAGCCGCGGATCCGAGCTCATGATACGGTACTGTACCGTGTCCAGGTCCATGTCATCATCATAGAGGTTGTAGTGCCAATCGGTCACTCCCAGCTGCTTCCCATCCACCACCGGAGTCTTCAAGAAGGCGCAGCCGAAGTAGCCGGTAGTATTGCCCACCCATTCCGAGGTGTAGCCATCGTCGTAGAAGTAAAGCAGGTTCAACGACTCCTCAAAGGCCACGTGGTCGTCTGCGTACTCCGGGTCGCCGCCAGAGACGTTGCCGACGTCGATGTCCACATAGAGGGCGAAATAGAGCGAATCTAAGTCAGATTCGCCCTTGTTGATTACGTCAAAAGCAAAAAAGATCATGTCCTCTAAGGACTTCAGACCGAAGGCGTAGCTGGTCTGGGCGATATGTACCCCGAGCCGCTTCACCGTGTTATTGCTGTCACTGTAGACACAGAAAGCGTCCTGGTCAGACTTGATGATGGGGTTGCCGGCGGCGTCCCGCACCGGCCAACCTGTCGCCGGCCACGACGATGGGTCGTCGCTCATCGCCACTTTTGCGAACGCCGGGTTATGGTAGCCACCTACGGCTTCCCACTCCTCGTTGGTGGTGAAGCGTCCTTGAATCACATTGCCAGGAATACCGACGAACGGGTTGATGCGGTAGATGTAGTGCCGTCCGCTGCCGTAGGGGTACTCGCCGCTGGGACCCTGGCTCAACCGCCTTGGGTAGAGCTTGCCTCGGTTCTCGAAAAACAGGCCGATGTTGCTGGCGTTGTGAATGCCGGCAGCCCGATCCTTGATACCCAAAGGCTTTGCCAAGTCGTTTGCAGCTTCCCTGTCTTTGTCTTTCCCTCCGGAAAGCTGTTGCGCCCCAGCAAGCGAGGCACTCACCAAGATCGAAAGCAGAACAAAGAGAAGGGTTCTTCGCATGGCATGGTTCCTCGTAGGCCGAGCCACTGCTGACGCACCCAATGCGACCTCACAACCGCACGCCAAGTCCGATACGCAGGCGGCGCGGTGGCCCATAGTTGCTTGGGTCGCGCATATATTCCAGGGAATGATTTCCCTGGCGCGTAAAATCCGGTTCTCCGGTATCAGGATAGACGTAGACGACGTTCTTGAAGTTGGTCAGGTTTAGCGTCTCGACAAAGAGCCGCACCTTCACGCCCATCAGGGGAAACGTTCGCCCGACCTCGCAGTCCAGCGTGTAGTTGGAGGGCATGCGCGCCGAATTCCTGATCACGAAACCCACATCGCGCCCGGAAGGCGTGTAAGGGAAACCGCTGCTGGCGCTCAGCATGAAACTCCAATCAGTATGGGCCAAGGGGTAGACCCCCAGGAGTTCTGGGCCCTCTCCTGTACCAAAGCGGGCACTGAGAGAGGCATTGAGCACGTGTGTCTTGTCAAAGTCCAAAAAGTAGAGCAGCGTGGATTCCTGCGTGCCAGGATATTGCTCTGTCTCGGAAGAGGCACTCCCTTTGGCCACCGAGTAGGTGTAAGTCAACGAGCCTTGCACTGCCGGCTTTGGCCGGTACTCCACATTGACCTCAAAACCCTTGATGTTCGCGTAATCCTCGTTCACGTACAGCGTGTATCCCACATATCTGCCGGAGAAGTAGGGCATGTAGTAGTGCGTGCCAATCAGTCCGGTCACGTCCTTGTAATAGGCGGTCACGTGGGCGGCCAACGCATTGCTGAACTGGTGGGCGAGCCCGGTCTCGTAGGCCACCGTCTTTTCGGCATCAAGGTCCGGCTGCCCGAAGAGAGGCTCACGCACGTTCAAATCGTATTGCCGGTTTTCGTAGAAGTACTGGTATTCCGGATTCTGGAAAAAGTGCCCATAGGCAAAGTGTAGTTTGGTGCGCTCGCTCACCGGATGAGCGATGCCGATACGCGGACTGAGCTGCCATTTGGGCTTGACCTTCTGCTCGCTGGCAGGGTCTAACGGGCTAGCGCGGAACTTGGTGCGCGCATTGGCATAGTCAAAACGCAGGCCGATGTTCACCGTCAGGTAGGGGTACTCGATCTTGTCCTGCAGGTACGCCGAGCCCTCCAGCGGTTTCTGATTGTAGTCGTTGATGTACGGAAAATCCCTGGTGGGGTCATAGATGTCGAATAGGCGGAGATGGTGTTGCTTGACCTCGAAGCCCGACTTTAGCTCGTTGCGCTGGCCGATCTGCCACACGAAATCGCTCTTCAGGTCGAGGGTGTGCGTCTTGCTCTTGGTGAGCTGCAAGGGATCCGCCTTGCTGTAGAACTCGTAGCCGTTGCCAGCCCACGGCACATACTGCCGCACTGCAGGAGGCACATACTCCGAGGTGTCCTTGTCAACCCCGCTGTAGTAGTCTTGACTGAACACCGACAGCCGCACATCGTAGAACATCCGGGCAGAGACCGAATGTGTCAAAGACAAGATGGCCTGTCGACTATGTGACCGCGTGCGGGTGTACTGTTCAGGGATGTATTTCCAGAGGTGGTTGTACGGCTGGCTCTTGGTCTCGCTGTAGCGACCGCTTATGGCGACTTTCAGCCAAGGGGCCGGGCGCGCTGTCAGCTTGGCAAAGCCCGTTGCCTCTCGCCGATAGCCAAAAGGCAACCAGCTGTCTCGCTGATTCTGTTCGCCGGAAAGAAAATAGGAGAGCTTGCTCTTCAGCAGCGGGCCGCTCACGTAGCCGTTGGTACGCCACTCGCCGTAGTCATGATAAGGGGCTATCCCGAACTGGCTCGTTCGCGTCTCTATACTGCCGGAAACAACATCAGAGCCCTCCCTGGTGACGATGTTGACAATGCCGCTCAGTGCGTCCCCGTACTCTGCGCTGAAGGTGCCGCTCAGAAGGGTGAGCTCCTTGATGGCGTCGTTGTTGACCCTGGTACCCAGACCCCCGAACAGCGGATCTTCCACATACATGCCGTCGACCAGGTACCCGACCTCGTTGCCGCGCCCACCGCGAATGTGGAGGCTACTTCCTCGGGCGATTACTCCGGCTTGCGTGGCCAGCACCTCGGTGAAGCTCTGCACCGGCAGGGCGTCTATGCGTTCCTGGTCAACCACCGCGATGCTGCTGGTCACATCCCTCTGGATGAAAGGCCTCTCCGCCGTGACCACGACCTCCGGCAGAGTTATGGTGGTCTCCGGCAGCGCAAAGTCAACCCTGGTCGTGAGATCGGCGTTTACCCGCACCCCAGCGACGGTGGTGCGGCTGTAGCCCATCATCTGCGCGGTCAGCGAATAGCTCCCTGGCGGCACGTTGATGATGAAGAAGGTGCCATCTGAACCAGTGGCCGCGCCCAGCATGGTTCCTTCGACGAGCACGCTTGCGCCCGCAAGGGGCAAGCCGCTGGCCTTGTCCCTCACCACGCCGGTGACCTTTCCCGTCGTGCCGGCCAGGAGCTGCGAGGCTATCGCCAAGCACAGGACACACAGCAAACGCCTCCGCACCCTCATGGTTCCTCCAGAAAAACTGAGACTGCTCCCAAAAATCAAGCGCTCACTTCGATGTCATGCCGCAGCGCGATAACGCCCGCCTTCAATATAGCCACATTCCCCTGAATTGTCAAGTACGATTCTTGCTCTCACGGCCTGACCGCGCCCCGAGGATGCATATCGGAATTCGTTCGGAAAGCGCGGACGATGCCCCCAGCGACACACTCAACCAGGCCCAGGGGAGAAAGCCATGGGCCTTCTCCCCTCGGGTCTTCATGCGTTGCTGGTGAGCAGCGGCCCCTTAGCGCACCAACACCATCTTGGCCGTCTTCACCACCTCACCAGCCACCAGCCGACACACATACACCCCGGAAACCACCTGGCGTCCCAGCTCATCGCGGCCGTCCCACCGCACACGGTAGGTCCCGGGCATCTGCTCCTCATCCACCAAACGCGCTATCCGCACCCCAAGCAGGTTGTACACCTCCACCCGCACGCGCCCCGCCCGTGCCACCTCGTACCGCACCTCCGTCTCCGGATTGAACGGGTTCGGGTAGTTGCCCAACCGATACTCCCTCGGCACCTCCCGACTCACCACCTCCACCCCCGTCCTCGGCCGCTGATTGTCATAATCCCACGCACTGTAAAACACCGGATCAATGCTGCCAAACTGCGACGCAACCATGGAAGCCGGCACACTGTCGTCGATGTTCTCGATGTGGTTGTTCCCATAACCACCCTCATTGTCGCCTCCCCCTACCCCAAACTTGAACTCCTGACCCACCACATCGTTCGAATCAGGCGAGTAAAAGCACACCAACGTGTACACCGTGTCCCCCGCCACCAGGTCACCATGCGTGCCGTCATCGTACATGCGGTGCGCCGGATCCGCCATCAAGCCCGCACCCCAGGTACCCCAGTCTCCCGTGGCCGGCCCGTTCATCGCCAAACCCCACGCCACCACCTGATCGGCTGAGGTCACATGCAAGGTCCCCTGAATGTCCCGCAACGTGCTCCCCGCCAACACCTGGTACACCGCAGGCCGCGCATCACAGGTGAACGTCACCGTCACCGGCCGCGCCACCACCGCCGTGTTCCGGAACAACGGCATCCGGTGTATGTCCGACTTGCTGGCCACCACATCCTCCACCGTGATGACCGCCCCCCCTATCGGATCCACCACCCGCCGCTCCGCCTCCCCCACCGTCTCCCCAGCATAGTAAAAGTTATAGTAAATCTCACGATACTCTATCCCCTTCTTCACCTTGTAGTACTGGTAGTCCAACTTCCCCCCTATCGTGGCCACCACCGTGTCGGTGGCCGTGTAGCGCGAGGTAAACCCAAGCCGCCGCATCTGCACCGTGCGCACCCCCGCCGCCGTGCCAAAATACCCCGAGCGCACCAACAACGTGTCCCCATGCGCAAAACCAAAATTCGCAATCGCCTGCCCCAAATCCGCTACCCACGTCACCACCACCTGATCCCGATGCTCCACCGCGCGCGGCCGCTTGTTGTCAAACCAAAACCAGTGCACCGTCGTGTCCACCCCACTCAAGTCCACGTGATTCTGCAAACTCGGATTGTACACCAAATTGCCCCAATCCTCATCCAACGCCGCACCCGCACGGTGCACCACCACCTTGAACTCTATCCCATGCCCCGCATACTGATCCGGCACATGCACCGCACCACTGTAGAAATACCCCCCACTGTACTGCCGAGAACCCATGTTCACATGGTCGCTCTCCCGCACCAACGGATACGTCCGCCCCCACGAAATCTCACCCGTCTGACCCCAATCCACATTGTTCGAACCCCGCAACCCTATCACCTGCGCCGCCGGGTTGAAATCCTCCCACCCCTGCACATTCACCCGCACCCATACCACAAAACTGTTCGGCTCCTCTACCCACGGCCGCGCATACTGCTCCGCACCCCACAACCAGCCATTCACAAACTGCAACGGCAAGGTCGTGTCCGCATCCCCCACCACCAACACCCGATTGCCGGTCGCCACATCCCCCTCCCAACCCTGGTGCTCCCACTCCGCTCCCCCATACACCGTGTCGTGCGCATTGGTGTAAAACTTAAACTCCACCCGCTCCCCAGGAGTGAACTCCGCCGTCCCCTTCCAGTAGTCGCCACCCACATTCTGCAAAAACACCGGCGATGCCCCACTCCACGTCAACGGCCCACCACTGCCTCGCACCTGCACCGTCGAGCTCGGCCCCAACGTGTCCGGCACCGTCGCCGTGTTCGCCACAAAAGTGACACGCACAGGGCCGCCGCTTGTCACCCGGATGGGGTTATCCAGCTTGATGTCATAGTAGCTGCGGTCGGAAAAGTCAAGCGCCGCATTGGTGACGAAGTAGCCAATGTTGAAGTTACCAGAGCTCCTGCCGACGGTCATTTCCACCGTCACGTCGACATACCCGGTGTCCAGGTTCGACGGATAGGCGTTGTTCCCCTGGTAAACCACCCACTTCATATCCGGCCCGCTTGGGAAGTTTTGCTCAAGAGCCGGCTCCCAGTAGTCCACTTGGCCACCCGGGTCGCCGTCAGCTACATCTGCGGGTAGATAGGTCGCATAGTCGGGACCAAAGTCGCCAGAATAGTACACCGAGTCAACGGTCCAGTCGTTGGGCACCAACACCGCAAAGATGCCATGATGCGGATTGGCATCGGTGCCCTCGGTACGCACCTCGATGGTGGCCACAATCTTGGAGCCAGTGGTGGCCGTTGTGACCTGGTCAACGCTGAGAATGGTGAAGCAACCACTCACCAACGGCAACACTACCGCCAGCGCCAACAAGGCAAGCGTTCTGCTACGTGTCATGTTCCACCTCTTTGCTTTTTCCATCCTTCGTGCCCGGGGAATAACCCGAGCGCACACCGCGTCTGCCGACACACAACGCCGCCTTCACAAAGGGCCGCGCGTGTGCGTCTTCAAGAAGCCCAACCAATGTCACCCCACGCCCCCCCTGCATCACCTCCTTTCCCGTCGCCTTACTGCTCCTCCCTCGGCCAGATACCCCGTCATTCTGTCCTTCGTGAGATCGCCCCCCCTTAGAAGGTGACCGAGGCGCCAACCATGTGCACCGGCTCAAAAAGCCCAAAGTCCGCGAAGGTGTAGTCAAACTGCCAGGCCAGCCTTGGGTCCAGCGCCAGGCGCACCCCCACGCCGGCAGTCAACCCCTCTTCGCTGCTGCTTCTGAACAGGGATTTGTAACCGCCGCGCACGGTCAGCAGCCTGAACAGCTCGAACTCCGCGCCCACGTTCACCGTTTCGGTGTTGTCGCTCGGCCTGAAGGCATCGGCCGCCACGGTGAGACGGTAGTTCTGTTGGCGAAGCACGTCCATGGCCAGACCGACGCGGAAAAACAGCGGCAGAGGCCAACTCTCGGTCTTGAGCTTGCCCACGATGGTTTCGTTGTGTCCGATGTGCTCGGGGTCCAGGTCAACCCTGTGCAGGAGGTCGCGGCCGTCGTGGCGCATATCCGTGCCAAAGTTGCTGATGCTCATCCCCAGCCTGAGGTCTTTGAACTGCGTGACAAACAGGAGCCCTACATCCAAGGCGAGCGCGCTGGCCGTTTCGTTCCACAGCTTCTGCTGGATGTACTTCACGCTGCCGCCAATGGAAAAGCGATCGGTGAGGTTCCGGCAGTAGCTCAGTGCGGCAGCCATGTCGGTTGCCCCCCAGCGCTCGCCTGTCCCCTCCGGCAGGTAGACCGTGGTCACCTCCTCCTCTCCGTAGTCGAGATGGGTGAAGCTCAGGCCAATGGCATTGTCGGCATCCAGCTTGAGGCTCAGGCCTACCCAATTGAGGTTGGTGCCCAATAGCCAGCGGGTGTGCGCCACCACCAGTTGCGAATTGGGCATTTGGGAAAGGGCGCCGGGGTTGTAGTGCAGGCCTGTCGCATCGTTGCTCACGGCGGCAAAGGCGCCACCCATCCCGGTCGCCCGCGGGCCCACACTGATGCCCAAGAAGGGCACCGCAGTGGTCCCCACTTTCGTCTGGGCCCATGTCGTACCTGTCGCAGCCAACGCCAGGGCTGCCACGCCTATCAACCACGCACTACGTGCCACTCGCATTGTTCACTCCTGCTTATGACCAGAGTGAATGGGCGCTACTTGATAATCGCAATCTTGCCCGTCTTTTTGCCAACAGGGGACTCGACCACGTAAAAGTAGATGCCCGCGGCTACGTCCAGGTTCTCCTTGGTCTTGAGATTCCACGACACGGCCCCATCGTGGATGTTGCCGTCGTGCTCCAACGTGACCACGTGCTCACCACGGGAGGTGAAGATGTGCACCTTGGCCCGCGCCGGCAAGTGGATAAAGTCCATCTTCCGCTCACCGCGCCCACTGACCACTGCCGGCGGCAAGGGAAGCTCATGGGCAGTGGCGACCACGTACGGGTTTGGCACCACCTTCACCCGTTCCAACTCCCGCGCCGCCTGCTCAGCACTCAGCTCGGGCCGTTCCGTGGTGAACTCGAAAACATCTCCTGCCCGGAATGGCTTCCTGGTCACGATGGTCAGTGTGTCCCCGGCGCCGTAGACGAAAGCCTGGCCGGTGCGGCTCGTGAAGGTGATGTCGTAAGTGTACAGCTGTTCCCCCTGCAGGCCGTTTTCGACAAGGATAAGCTCGTCAAAGGGCGTCAGTTTGCCGTCGCCGTTCATGTCGACAAACACAAAGTCGATGTAGCGCCCATCGGTGAGGTTGTACACCTTAAAGTTCACCGGGATGGGATCGACGTAATACTTGGGGATACCCAGCGAGGTGTCAATTACCCCATCGGCGAACTCGATGCGGTAGTCCGCCGGGTGCCAGTAGCCCATGAGCCTCTCCACCCCAAAGTAGGTGTCGACAATGGTCAGCTTGAAGTTGTATCCCTTCTCCGGGTGACTCCAGCGGGAAGCGAGCGTGTCCAGCCTCACCCTCCAATCATTGTTGAACGCTAAGCGCACGCCGTCGAAGATGTCGGTGTCCTTGGTCTCGCCGACCCACGGGCTGCCCTCGATGAACGGGCTGCGATAGACCGGATGGTACTGGTAGGTAACAGAATAGGCTTCTCCATAAAGCAAGTCGCCTGACTGGCGTCCACGAATGCGGCCGCGTACAAGGTCCAGCTCGTACTTCGATGGTGCGACCTCCCTGCCGCTGCCGTCCTTGACCACAATCGTCCCGGCAACAAGGTGCGTGTTGGGCAACGCCACCGAGAACGTGTCGCGCGCCACAAAGGTGCTCGTCACGGGAGTCACCTTCTGCACCGAGTAGAAGGTGGTGGTGGGCACGAAATACTCTTCGGGGTCCCGGGCGTCGACATTAGGTTCGCCCGGGTCAGGCAGCCCATTGCCCTCTGTGCCATCGGGATCGTCGGTGTTCGGCTTGCCGTCGGAACCCACATCATCGGTGAGCGCATTCCAGTCGCCATCGTTGTCGACGCCGTCGTTCCCCGTGTCCAGGAACTCAACGCGGTAGGTGTGCCCGGTCTGTGCCTGCTCGTCGACGACCACGTAGAAGAGCTTGCCAGTACCGACGCTGGACAGCGGCGGCACCAGCATACTCCCCTGCGGGGGAACATAGCCTGCCACCGCTGCATTGGGGATGGCCACCGCCGTGTTGCGATAGGTCCGCACCTCACCGGAGGGCAACACATCGATGCGTTTGTCGTTCTCTTTCGGGAAGATGTCTAAAGTCTCATCGCCCCGGTCGTAGGCCACCACGGCGTAGAAGTAGCGCCGCCCGTTTTCCACGTCATAGTCCACGTAGCTGTGCTCGAGGCCGGTATCGTTGCCCAGGTAGAAGGAGGCGCCATGGCTCTGCTGGAAGAGCTCTGCACTTCCGCGGAAGTAGCCTTTGATGCCGTTCTTCAGGTCAAACTGCGCAATGGGCTTGTACTGGATGGGTCGGCCGTCCGCATCGGTGACGCCGAACACCTCGTTGAAGTTGTGGTCGGTGGCGCGGTAGATCTTGTACCCCTCAAAGTCCTTCACCTTTAGCACCGGGTCTACGGACTCTTCGGCGCGCCGGTCCCAGTAGAGGGTGACTTTCCCGTCGCCTGGGACCACGGTGAGCATGGGCTTCTCCGGTGGCGGCGGAAAACGGTAGTCGCTGTTGTAGATCTTTTGCACCGTCTCGCGGTTCTTCAGCAGGTCAGCGATGTCCACCTGCGGGCCGCCTCCCTCTCCGTAGACCAGCGCCAGTGAGAAACGCTGCGTCTCACCCGCGCGCAGGGGGAAGTAGCCGGAGCCGTAGATAAAGTCGCCGTCTTCGCCCCGCTCCGGTTTGTTGTTCACGATCGAGGAGGGGACTTCAAAATAGCCGGGTGCCAGGCGCCGCCAGAGGTCCTCGTCGTCAGCCATGGAGAAAGCACGGGCAGGCGTGAAGTACTCAAAGCTCGTCAGGCCGATCTGGTCAGACTCATCCACGTCGGTCTGGTCGAAATTCGGCTCGCCAGGAGTCGGCCGGCCATCGCCCTCGCCCGGATCGTTAGTGCCTGGTACCCCATCGGCTCCTACATCGTCATATTCGGCATTCCAATCGCCATCGTTGTCGATGCCATCGTCCCGCTTCTCATCGATGAGGGGGTCGTTCAGGCCCAAGCCGGTGATGTAGTCTTTGTGCCGCACCGGATTGAAGCGGTCGATGAGCACCTTGCCCGTGCGATCCTTGCGAATCTGGTAGTAGTGTAGGTAGTAGTTCTCGTCGATCAGCCCATCGAGGTCGTTGTCAATGCCATCGTAGGCATTTGGGTTGACCACCTCCAAGCCGTCCTGGATGACCACATTGCCTTCCACCAGCTCGGTCACGCCTGGCTTGACCTGCACCAGGTAGGGCACCCCTCTGGCGGCGCCGCGTGTGACGAAGGTGGTATCGCGCGGGGGTACCGTTACCACCGTGCGATGGTAGTCGTCGTCGATCACCACCACCTTGTCGCCCGCGCGGATGACGCGCTTTTGAAAGTCGGCCTGCACAAAGAACGGCCCAGTGGCTGGGATGAACGGATGCTGGTCGGCGTCACCGTCGTTGTCGATGCCGTCGTATCCGTTGCCTGGGCTTTCGAGAAAAGCATAGCCGACCACTCCCACCGGCCCGGTCCAACGTGGGTTTCGGCTGCAATCATCATCAAAGTCCGCCGTGTAGGTGAGGTCCTTCTCCACATCGAAGAACGAGTAGTCGTCATCATATTCGCGATAATCTTCTGTTGAAGTGACGCCCACATAAGTGCCCACCAACATGCCGAAGACGACCTTGCTGTAGTCGGTGGTGCTGGTGTTGGTAATCTCGTAGAGCCAAAAGATACAGTCCTGGGCCAAAAAGTCCGACCACTGCATGCCGCGCACTTTCACCTGCAGGCCCAGGCCGTTGCGATTGGGGTTGCGCGCGTCCGGCTTGAAGGCCACGCCCCAGCGGTTGTACTGCGCGACGTTGAACTCCTCGTCGTTCTGGTCATCCAGCACAAAGAAGCACTCTTCCGAGGCCGTGGTTGTCTTGCCAAAAAAACCGTTCCACGAGCCTGGCCAGCCGGGGTCGAAGGGGTCATTCATTTTGTCTGGCCACACCGGCGGCCACGAGCGGGGGTCGCTGTAGAGCGCGACACCTTGCGAGTACTCGTTGAAGTACCCGGCCACCGGCTCGAACCCCCAGTAGGTGCCGGAAGGCGATAGCTCGTGTTGCGTGGTGGGCCGGTCCACTGGACAGACGACCACCGAATGGAACGTCTTGCCCTGGGCAACAACCTCGGCGCCCACCAACGGGCTCACGTCACCGATATAGCCGTTGTCGTCGTAGATCCAGGCCCCGCGTTTCCCTCTTTGCGCCGGCTGTCCGATGACGCCCCAATTGCCAAAGACCGTCTTCACCAGGTTGCCGCGCATCACCGCGTCGCGACGGTACTGACGGCCGCTCTGCGCCTGCGCCCTGTCCGCCATTGCCAGCGCTCCTACCACCAGCAGCGCTGCCACTATGCCGAATCGGCTCCTCATAATCACTCTCCGCGCTAAACCGCTTTCCTAACGCGCCTGGCCAAAGTCGAAGGTCAGCCCTACCTCTACCCTGCGGGGTTCCGAATAATGCGTGGGATTGGTAAACCAGTCCTCCAGGGTGTTCACCAGCTGCAGAGGGTTGCTTGACCTGGCTACCGCTTCGTCATAGGTAAAGCCCGCACGTCCGGTGTCGTTGTAAACATTCACTTCATTGAGCCTGTCCAGAACGTTGAACACCCGCACGAACAGGGTGAGCACCCCGGGCCGCAGCCGGAACTCCTTGTACGCTCGCAAGTCGATGTTCAGGTTACCCGGCTTGCGCTGGCTGTTGGTCAGCAGGGTCGAGATGTCGGCAGTAGAGCGAGGCGTGTAGGGCAGGCCGCTCCCCAGTTGCCCGATGAGGCTTGCCCCGTACCCTCGCCCAGCATATGAGACCGTGCCATTCAAGGTGTGCCGCTGATCCCAGTCCAATGGGGTGAGCTGTACCTCCGGCAATGCACCGCCGCTCAGGGCGTTGCGTGCCTGCTCCGGGTCGGAGTTGGTCCCCTTGGCAATCTGCATGGTGTAGTCCAGCGAGGCGGCCAGGCCACCCGAGAAACGCTTGTTCAGCGACACGATGATGCCTCTAATGAAGCCAAAGTCGCTGTTGACCAGCTTGCTATACCGCCCAAACCCGCCGAACAGCACAATCTCTTGGGCCTGGGTCCCGGCCAAATTGCGGACGTCGCGGAAGTAGCCGGTCACATGCAGCGACAGGTCCTCGGTCAGTTGCTGCTGCAGGCCGATCTCGCCGCTCACCGTCTGCTCAGGCTTCAGGTCGGCGTTGCCGATCACCCCCAGGTTCCCTGTGCCGGTTCCCAACTCAAAATCCGGGTTCTGGTACAAGCGCTCGAACCGGGGAATCTGGAAAAAATGCCCGTAGGAGAAGTGAATCACACCCCTGTCCGTGATAGGGAAAGACACTCCGAGCCTTGGGCTCACCTGCACCTTGGCGCTGGCCTTCTTGTACCAATACTGCTGCCGCTCCGCCAGCGTGACGGCCGGCTCGCCGGCGTCCCAGATGCCGTTCCCCTCGGTGCCGTCCAAGTCGTGCGTTCCTGGCCGGCCATCGCTCCCCCAGTCGTGATAGCGGTTCTGCGGCTTGATGGGATTGTAGATGGTCGGGTCGGTCTCATCAGTCAGCACCACGCCATCCGGCTCGAAGTAGTCCATGCGCACGCCCACGTTGACGATAAAGTTCTTGAACTCCATCTTGTCCTGCAGATAGGCGGAAAACTCGGTGGGGCGATGCGTGTACTGGCTGGCGTAGATAGTCGAATCAGGCAGAACGCGGGTGGCGATGAAAGGACTCTCGAAGAGCGGATCGATGGCTGACTGCGTGAGAACCGGTTGCAGGGTCACGTCTCGCTGGTAGACCTTGTGCTTGCGGAATTCGAGCCCCCCTTTGAGCTGGTGGGTGGCGGTCACCTGGCTGGTGAGATCGAATTTTGCTAAGTAGGTATCCGTCCGCCGCTCGAAGCGCGCGTTGTCGGTGCCACCCGTCTTGAAGCTGTAGGCCCCTTGCAAACCGATGTCGGGATGGACATAGCGCGGGTCATGGGGGTCTTCGTAGGTCCAGCTCTTGTACGCCTTGCTGAACTGCGAGAGGCCGAGCGTATAAAAAGTTTTCGAGGAGACGAGATGGGTGACCTTGACGATGTTGGTCAGTCCTGTTCTAAACCGCTGCAACTGACCGTCGGGGTTGCACTTGTAATCGCGCTGATAGTCCTGGTAGTCGACATCGTCCAGGATCACATTGTACGCCAGCTGCAGCCAGGGCACCGGTTTGTACATGAGCTTGCCCTGCAAGTAGAGTTTGCGGTTCCAGTTCATGGGCACAAAGGCGCCATCGCCGCGCGCACCCTGGTGGGAGGCACGCAGCTTCTGGTAATAGACCGCAAACGAGTCGGCACTGATGTTGCGCGCGCGGAGCTCATTCTGCGTCAGGACCGAGTCCAGCAGGACATTCGTGCCCAGGACGTACTGGAAGCCCCGCTGGCCAGGTCCCACCACCCTGCTTTCCTCCAAAAACTCTGGGAACACCTGCTCCACCACCTGCTCCGGCAGGACGACACTGGCGGTCACCGCATGCGGCCGGTAGCGGCGCTGTCCGAACAGCCAGCCGTCAAAGTAGATGTAGCGCGCGTTCACAAAGTAGGAGAGTTTGTCGCGCCATATGGGCCCTTCCAAGCTGCCCTCCACGTTGCGAATGGCCACCGGGTTGATGTTCTTGATGTGCGGAAAGATATTGTCGTGCGTGCTCAGGTGATCGCCAAGGTAGGTGGTAAAGGAGCCGCCAAACGTATTCCCACCTTCCTTGGTGGAGATGTTGACAATCCCCGACATGGCCTGTCCGTACTCAGCATTGAAGGCCCCGCTTACCACCTGCAGCTCTTGCACCATGTTCTTGTTCACGTCAACGACCGTGCCCCCGTCGTAGACGTCAGTGACCGGGATGCCGTCGATCCAGTAGCTTATCTCGCCGGAGCGGCCGCCGCGGATGTGCAGCCCGCCGCCGGCATCGCGCACCAACCCGGCAGTCAGCGCCAACGCCTCGTGCACCTCGGTCACCGGCAGGGCCTTGATCTCCTCAGATCCCATGACGGCCGTGCTCGCGGTCAAGTCCTTGACCACCATGGGCCGCTCGGCTACCACCGTGACCGCCTCGCCTAATTCCAGAACCGTGCTCCGCAGCTTGAAGTTGATCTCTGTGGTCAGATCGATGGAGACGCGCACGTTCTCCACGCGCATCGGCGAGTAGCCTATCATGCTGGCGCGCAAGGTATAAGTGCCAGGCGGCACAAAGAGCACCACGTACCGCCCGGTGCCGTCGGTGGCGGCCCCCATTGTGGTCCCTTCCAAGGTGATGTTTGCCCCAGGCAGGGGCTCGCCGGTCTCGGCGTCCAGAACCATGCCTGCGATCTTGCCGGTGGTGCCTGCCCCGACGAGACTTGGCAGAGTCATCAGCACGAGGCCGACCGCAGCATTACGCACACAGCGGTGCACCATTCTCATTGCATGCCACTCCACATTTCTCCCACTGTCGCGGAGGTTGACTCTTCTCCCCTCAGGCGATGGTCACCTGGCCCTCGACAGAAGCATGTGTCCCACAACTGCGCCGCACCACCAGGCTGGTGGCAAAGGTGCGCGCAAAGCGCGGCGCCTGCGGTTGCCTGATGCGCTCCGCCAGCCTGTCCACGGCCAGGCGCCCCATCTCCAGCATGGGCTGGTGCATTGTGGTCAAACCGAGCAGCTCGGCAATCTCGATGTCGTCAAAACCGACAATGGCTATATCCTCAGGCACTCGCACGCCTGCCTCGCTGGCTGCACGCATCGCCCCTTCTGCCTGGACGTCACTTGAGACGAACACTGCGGTGGGGCGCTCATCACCCAAGGCGAGAAGTTGCCTCATGGCCCGGTAACCTGCTTCCCTGCAGAACCCGTCCTGGCCAGGGATCGAGTCGACCACCACCACGTAGCGTTCGTCCACCGGAACGCCTGAGTCAGCCAAGGCCTGACGATACCCCTGCAGCCGCACCCGCGCCGGCAAGCTGCGCAGATGGCCGACAATCATGCCCACGCGCCGATGGCCAAGTTGCAGCAGGTGACGTGTCGCCTGATACGCGCCTTCCCGATTCTCCACAGTGATGGAATCCAAGGCTGGATGGAAGCTGTCCACCAGGACGATGGGCACTCTGGCACTTACGAATTTGCGGGCGTAACGATCAGATATGGGCAGCGAGATGAGCAACACGCCGTCGACGCGGCGCTCACGCAGGGTGCGCTCCAAAAAGAGCTCCAACTTGTCGGTCTGATGAACGCTGTAGAGGATCAAGTCGTAGTGATGGCGGATAGCCTCTTCCTGCACGCCGCGCAGCAGCTCGACAAAAAAATAGCCCGTGAAAATGGGCAGGATGATGGCGATCATGTCGGTCTTGTTGCGGGCCAGACCTTGGGCGAGGGCATGGGGGCGATAGTTCAGTTCCTGAATGGCCTTCAGGACCCGAGCCTTGGTGGTGGCTGCGATGAGCGGGCTATCGTTGATGGCGCGCGACACGGTGCCGATGCCGACTCCGGCGCGCCTGGCCACATCGTAGATAGTCACCGGCATGACTGGTCTCGTCGGCGATTGAGCGAGCGTTTGCTGAGACGCACTGCCGCAGGGCCTGGAAGCCCTTCCAAAAAGCGCCGTATGTTACGAAAAAAATCGCCAAAAGTCAAGTAATTTTTTCGCGAGACCCAAAACCTCCGGGAGGTTGGCCTGCGACGTTCGCTCGCCCCGTGCCCATCTGCGCGCCCTGCAAAAACCTCCCGGAGGTTCGCCCCTCGTCGATTTTCGCCAAAGACCTCGTGGGAGGTTGGTCCACCGGTTTCGCTTGCCGACGCGCTCGTCCGCTGCGCCTGCGAAAACATCCCGGAGGTTAACCCTTTGCGCCTCAAGCCTCCGTTGAAGCCGCCGCGCAGCACCCCACCGCAGCAACTCCGAGCCAAAGCATCCTGAACAGTTGTGCGCTGGCCGAGCTGCTACTCGTGAGGCCCTTTGCCAGAGGGCGACCCTGCGCCTCGCTGCTTCTGCGAAAGGAGCCATTTTGCAGGTCATCTCATGCGTGCAGTCAGCTGGGCGAGGCGCGAAGAAGACAGCCCGTGAAAGACGTTCCCAGCCCATAAGGCAAGCCAACCGACCTGGAGTGAGGAAAGAGCCATCCAGGCACTACCCTACAGAGCGACGCGGCCCGCCGAAGCAATAGCGCATCGGCCATCTAAAGGCACCGCGTGACCAGGCTCGTCACGGGGAGAGCCCCCAAGCCACCTGTGGCGACAGAGCCGCCCTCAAGCACCGGCGCTTATGGATGAAGCATTGAAGCACCATAGCCGTGGAGGTTCCACTGCACCGATGCTCGAACTCGGCTGCTTTCAGAGCAGGCTCGGCGATAAGGTGTTGACCTATCCCCTGGTTCCCGTTGACAACGGCTTTGTGGAAGCTATGAATGCCAGTGTGAAGACCATGAGCATCAGACCCAGGGGGCGGCGATCGACGGCGCTCTTTTCTGGCCCATTGCTCCACTCCCTCGGCAGCCTCAAGAGGTTCACATCCGTGCACAAATTCGGGTGAGGAGCCCCGATTCTTACCAACGCCGTTTCAGCGGAGTAACGCGAATTTCTTCGATTGAACAGCAGAACCGGCGCGTAGGGAATAGAGGTAAATGCCGGACGGAAGATCGCCAGCATCAAGGGTAACGGAATGCTCGCCCGCCTCGCATTGTGGATGGACTAACACCACCACCTCATGGCCCTGTAGGTCGTAAACGGACAGTCGGACCATATCCCTTTTGGGCAAAAAGAAAATAATCCTGGTCTGACCATTGAAAGGATTGGGGGCGTTTTGGTACAATCGCATCTGTTTGGGTATCTGAGGCTCTGGTTTCACACCGGTCATCCTTTTTTCCGTCACATAATACATTATGAAGAGCGAATCCATCCAGACGATCGCCGGATCTTTGACCTCTACGTATTCCAGTTCCGAGGACGGGTCATAGGGGAGACGGACGCCTTCTTCCAGAGTCCATTGGTTTCCATCAGAAGAATACAGAGAATAGATGCCTTCTCGGGGAGCTCTATTCGAGAAGCCATAAAACCGATAGCCTCCTCCGGGGAGGGCGATACCATTGGCCATCATAATCCCGTTGGCATCAAGATTGGGCCGTTGGAAAAAAGTAAGACCATCGAACGAGTAGGCGCACCAGTTCTCAAAATCGCGCGCCCCACCGGCGAAATAGCGCAAGGTGTCGCCCGTCCATAACAAGGAAGGGTCAAGAACAGCTTGTCCGTTTACGCCAAAGCGAAACCCATCCTCCAAAGTAAAATGAATGCCATCCTGAGAAACGGCAGAATAGGTTCTGGGAAGAATAGCGTCGGATGGAGAAGCGGTAAAATAGAGCCGTAAGAGGCCCCCTTTGAAGATGACATCTGGATCGCATGGTCGTCGGCCAAGAAAATTCTCACTGCCGGGAATGTCAACTTTGTGAAATGTCCAATCCTGAAACCCGTCCGCCGAGATGCCCACCTTGATGACATCCTGATCTGCCAACATCCCGTTCTTGATTTGCTTCGTCAAGCCTTAAAAATAGAGATAGACCTTGCCTTCGGCTGTAACGACGGCATCAGGCACATCGGCCGAATCACACGCCACCAAGGATTGCTTTTGCCAGACAAGTCAGTCACGGGATGTGGCAATCAAAAGGCGATGCTGGAGGGGTTGTGCCATCCCTGGTTCAAGAGACCAAAGAGCCAGAAGCAGCCCCAGTAAAAAAGCTAGGCCATAATGGAAGTTTTTCATCTCCTGTCCTCCTTTTTTCTTGCTCCTCTCCAGAATTTGTGCACGGTGTGGTGGAGGTAACTACTTGAAAGGCATGAGGGATATTCGTGACTTTTGGGGCAATACGCAATACCCAGAGCTACGAAGAGGTCTCTCATGCCGATTGAAAAGATGGTAAAGTGGACTTTGGGAATCAAGGATCATTTTGTCGCAAGCGTCACCGGTGACCTCAAGGGACTGACCATTCACCTTGGGCTCAACCCCGGCCGGCATCGGGAATGTGCCCGTTGCGGCAGCCGCCGCCCAGTGCGCCACCGTCTGTCCCGCAGAGCCAGGGGAAGAGCTCGTTGTCGTACCCGCTCACTCTGGCGTTGGCCGAGTGGGGACGCTTGTTGGCCATAGGCGGAGTAGACGCCTGTTTGGTGTCCCCAGGCAGGCGGTCCCCTCCGCCCCGCTGGTCTTTGACCGGTTCCATCTTGTGCGTCATCTCATGCATGCCGTCGACCAGGTGAGACGCCAGGAGGCACACCGTCGCGCAAGAGCAATCCGGAGCTGTTGAGGGGGACACGCTACCTCTGGTTGAAAGACCCCTCACGGCCGAGTCCCCCGGAGCGCTCCTGGTCGCCGGGGCGACAACGCCTGAGCTACTTAGAGGGATTGAATCTCCGCATCAGTCGCGCCTATCTGCTCAAGGAGCAGTTCCGTCATCTCTGGCAGCAACGCAGTCGCCATGACGCAGCCGCGTTCCTGGAGCACTGCATCACCATGGCCATGGAGTCCCAACTGCGCCCGTTGCACGAGTTCGCCTCCCTGCTCAGCAGGCATCGCGAGGGGGTGCTCGCCTACTTTGAGCTTCCCATTGACAATGGCCTTGTGGAGGCAATCAATGCCAGTGCCAAGGCGATCAGCATCAGGGCACGGGGCTACCGATCCCCGGTGGTCTTTTCTACCCTGTTGCTCCACTGTCTCGGTGGCCTCAAGACGCCCACATTCGTGCACAAATTCGCGTGAGGAGCCTGTCATGTTATATGGTTTCCATCTAACACGCACAACGCTACGCTCACGGCTCGTCAACTGGGCTTTTAACGCCTTTCCCACCTCGGTTCAGTACATGGGTATAGCTGATCGCCGTTTTCACGTCCTTGTGCTCGAGAAGCTCCGGGACAGTGCGGATGTCATACCCACCGGCCAGCAGATGCGTAGCAAAAGAGTGGCGGAAGGTGTGGCACGTCGCCCGCTTGGTCAGTCCAGCCTCCCTCACCGCTTGCGCCACCGCCTTCTGGAGGATGGCTTCATGGACGTGATGCCGCCCTTGCTGCCCGGTCTTGGGATTCGTCCAGCAATGCTCTTGCGGGAAGACCCATTGCCAGCGCCACCCGCGAGAGGCGTTCGGGTACTTGCGATCAAGTGCATCGGGCAATGCAACCCGGCCGTAGCCGTCACGCAAGTCTTTCTCCTGAATCGCCTTGACCTTTTGCAGGTGGTCTTGCAGGGGTTTCTTCAGCGACTCCGGCAGCATGGCTATCCGGTCTTTTGCGCCCTTGCCGTCGCGGAGGAGAATTT